>CAVOEZ010000761.1:0-2724 GCA_963694355.1 Latescibacteria bacterium UBA2968
TAAACTCATGTCCATACGCCCCGAAGCACTCGTTGCTATTCCTGCGCCTCCCAAGGTGGACCATCGCCGAGGAACTGCACTTCCCCTGGGTGGACTCAGGGCCTTCGAGTCCACTTTCATCCCCAGGAACCAGACGACGCCAAACAATGTCCTGCCCCGGCAAGTGGAAATAGCGCTCCACGGCGATATCGTCCGGAACGGCCGGATGCCCACACAACCAGATCCCGTGATCGGTGCACCAGTTCGAAAGTCGGCGATAGTAGGTTTCCTCCAGCCTCGCCCCCACCGCAGTCGCATAATTATCACGGTGCCTCTGCGCCTCGGGTTCATCGTCAAACCACAGGGCGGGTAGATGGGGTGTGAAATCGTAACCCAAAAACGCATTCACGTGGGAAAGGATACCCGTGGTTCCCGGTAAGACTTCCTTCTCTCTGCACTTTCCCAGCAAGCCCGGCTCATCTGTAAAAATGCCAATAATCGTATTCCCGAAGTACTCACCCAAAGCCTCGGCATATCCATCGTAGACGAGACGCACAAACGTATCCACGGAATCGGGGTTCAAGAGATCGCCGGCCCGGGGTTCGTCCTCCTTCGGCCCTCCGTCGACATAGTGTAGACCGCGAATGTAGGCGTCCACTGGTCTGTCGATCACTGCGATCTCCTGTCCTCCCTGGCGCTTTACAACAGAAACAAGGTGCTCGCCCTGAGCGATTGAGGGCTTCTCACCGTGCTCCAGGTCCACCTTCGCCATGCACCGACACTGAAAATCGGGGTTTTCCGCCACCACTTGACCCGAGGACGACCCCGAGGGATACATCCCTTCGTCGTAAAGGATCACGCTCATCTGTCTTGCGGCGGCCGCTTCAACGGCAATTCGCATGAAGCGCAGTAACTCCGCAGACATCCAGCCAAGTCGCCGGGGCAATCCCACCCGCGGGTGAATCACAAAACCGTAAACCCCATGAGCTTCGAAATCCTCGATCTGTCTAATGATCTCTTTCTCGTCGAGATCGTCGTTCCAGAACCAGAACGGCATCAAACTGAATTCTTTTGGTGGATCCAGAAACGATTCCTTCAAATGTTTGACTCCATCCTTCTAGCCGGGATTATTTATGAGAAATGAAATGGAAAGGTAAAAAAAACACGGTAGTTCCCATGTACGAATGGGTGGCACGTTACCATTTCAGCATTCGGAGAGCACAGGGAAGGGGAAATACTTGGCGAGATTGACCGGCGTTCAAGCGGGTAGGTGGTGCTGCACGCAATTCGAAAATGTTTTCTGGAAGAGATTGGAACGCATTGAGATGCGGTAACTGATATTTGACTTTCTATGCCGTTATTCGAATGTCGTACGGGAACTGGATAGCATCATCATTCATCCAGCATGTGCCGCAGGTATTCAAGCGGCGAGAGGGACATACTCAATCTCTTTCAAAATATGTGGACGCATGTATGGACTGAACGCTTCCGGCGTCACAATTTCAATGCGATGCCCCAGCATGTCTTCCAGAAAAAATGAAAGCGACATGAAGTTGTCGAAATTTTTCTGTGCCGGATCGAATTCTACCAGCAAGTCGATATCGCTCTCATCGTTCTGCTCTTCTCTGGCAAAAGATCCAAAAAGCCCCACACGCTGGACGCCCAATTCATGCAGTCTGGCCTGATGCGCCTTGAGAAAAGTCAGAATATCCTGTTTTTCCAAACGCTTTGAGTCCCTGAGATGGTTCACGTTGTACCTCCGACGAATGCATTTCTGGCACTGGGAAAGTCCTTTGTCCTTTCATCATGTGTCAGGTTGATGACGGGAACCTGACAGGACTTCAACGAATCCAGAAATGTAGCTTTCAGCTTCGGTAAAAGAGTTTCACAAAGATAACAAACTTTCCGGCCAGAGGGAAACCTCATGAATTAATCAGGTTAGATTACCCTGGTTTTGTACGGCCAGGGGAAAATCAGATGTCCCTGCTGGATGTTCCAGCAGGGACTGGTCAATGTCAAATACGACCTGCTTGAGTCCTTGGTGCGATCTCGGGTTCACTCAAGGAGACACGCCTCTTTTGTCATTGGGTCCGACCAGTGTCTTGAGACGATTTCGTGTCAGGGCAATGAATTTGCACAGAAAAGGACGCGTCTCTCGAGGATCTATGATCTCCTCTACAGCAAACGCCTCGGCGGTCCGGAATGGAGATGTGAACTGGCGCAGTTCCTCTTCGAGTTCCTTCTCTCTTGCCGCGGGATCGGGTGAATTCGCAATGTCACGACGGTAGGCCGCGGCCACACCGCCCTCGATTGGCAGGGAACCCCACTCACCGGACGGCCAGGCAATTTTGAAATCCAGACCGTCCTTGTCCTGCGTGGCCATACCCGCCATGCCGTAACATTTTCGAATCACCACGGTAAAAATCGGGACCTTCACCCGATGAATGGCGAACACGGTCTTCATCCCTTCTCGCAGCGTGGCCTCTTCTTCGGCGGCTCTTCCGATCATGAATCCTGGAATGTCTACAAGAAATATCAGAGGAATATGGAAGCAGTCGCACATCTCGATAAAATGCGTCTGTTTTCTCGCTTCCTTCGCCCCCATCGCCCCGCCGAATGCCATCGGGTTATTGGCAATCACCCCTACCACGTGTCCGTTGAGCCTGGCCAGACTCGTGATCAGAGCCCGCCCGAACGTAGGTTGAATCTCGAAAATGGAGCCCTTGTCAAAAACCAGTTCCATTA
>CAVOEZ010000762.1:0-2722 GCA_963694355.1 Latescibacteria bacterium UBA2968
GACACTGTTTTTGAACATTTCGGAGGAGCCAATCAGGATCAATTCCGCATTTTCTGCAGAGGTAGCCGGTTTCCGGACCAGTACTCCCGCGGAGTCCGGTTCACTGATAGGGAAGTGCCCGTTGACGCGGATGGCAAGCGGCTGAGGTCCAAGAAGTGCTTCTGACGGGTTGAAGACTTCCGGCGGCAACCATCCACCCTTCCAATCGTATGCCCACGAGACTTCGGATGTCGTGATCAGGGTGTCCACTGACCCTTGGTTGGCTTCTAAAAGGCTCCGATCGATCGAGAACCGGTTTCCCCAAATAAAGAGCTGATCTCCCAGCCCGTGGGTGATCGGATCAGTTCTATTGAAGTTTTCTGACACCGTCCGTATCAGGAAGGGTAAGGCCACTTGCTGGGGCTCGTACTCTCGAACTGCTCGGCGATTAATCTGTGTTTCCAGAATGAGGTCCGATCTGGTGCGATCCATCAGCACTTCCTTAACCTGAACGATACCCATCATTTCCAGATACTGGTTCAAGTCCTGAAACTGGGGCTGAGGCCAGTATACCGTATTGAAACCGGTTCCACGGTACTGGCGCTGTTGGATGTTGTAATGCTGAAGGCCGACCACCGCTTTTCCACCTCTGGAAAGATGTCGGCTTAGTGCCCCTATGCCCGGGGAAGCGTCCCTGCGGGGTTGGAACCAGATGAGGAGATCGGGTTCCACAATCAATTTGGGGTTTCGAGGGTCCAGAGTAACCACCTCGTACCCATATCTTTTCAAAAGCTCGATTGATTCGCTGAATACGTGAGCACCTTTGGGTGGAATGAGTCGGTTCTGATAATAGTCCGTGTAGGCCTCCGCAGGTGATAACCTGGGACCCTCCGCCAGAACGGCCACTACTGGTGAGCGTGCGGTGTCCAGTCTGCGGAATGTAGTTGCCAGTAGAAATTCTAGATGATCCACCGACCGGTGGTCGACACGATTGATCACCTCAATTTGATTTCCTTTGAAAAGCCTCAGTCCACTCCAGATTTCCTGAGTAACCAGAGAGTCGTTACGAATCGTCTGTGTGGCGAAGGGTATCAGTCCCTGTGTTCTGAATTCTTCAACTTCCATGGGGGACAGCGTTTGTGGCCGAATGACCGACAACGGAAGGTCCAGTGCCCGGATTCTGGATGCGGTCGCACCTTCTACCTGCTTCATTTCCGCGGGCATGTTTGCCTGCGGAGTGATGATCAGCTGCAGGGTGATATGATTTCGTGACTTTGGAAAATAGTTTTGCGTCTGCGGGAGAATGCTGTTGTTCTGGTTTCTTGTCAGGTCTAGAGAAGGACCTGAGTAGGTTGACCACAGAAATACGCCAAGGACCATCAGTGCGACAGCCGGAATCGCCTGGGTTGGAAGTGGGCCAAAGGACAAGTCACCGAGGGGATGGGTGGATCTGTACCGGACTCCTGCGATCAACATCAGGACGGTGGGGGAAAGGATGACGATGAACAGGCGCCAGGACAGGCGCTGTGCAGCACTCAACGGTGGCAGTGAGTTGAGCCGCGTGCGAACTATTCTTCCACGAACCAGGCGTTCCGGTGATCCAAACGTTCGTGTCAGGTTCTTCAGGAGCACTCTGTGGGCGTGCCCAGGTTGGTCTATGATGCCATCTCTGAACAGGCTGGAACTTGCGAATATGAGCAACTGTCCAGCCCAGGTATTTGAGGGGTCCATCAAGACCATCAGATTTTGTTTGCCGGTGGAGAGGTCAGGTATCAGGTCGGTTAGTATGAATGGGCTTGTAGGTAGTGGTTGGACGTATGCCCCGTCCGTCGTGGTTGCCAGCACACGTGGCTCGTACCCAGACTTTTCTGCTCTGCGCAGATCGATATGAAGGGGACCTGCGGCAACGAAACTGAGAGCGCCTCTGGCTGGCGCAGCAAACCCCTTGAGATCGTAAAACCCGGGCATACATCTGAGCTGAAACGGTGCTTGGATCTTAACGGCTGTACCTTCCGGACCTGCCCAGTAAATGGGGCTGTTATTCTGGTCCATCAGAAGGTCCCCGAGCGGGGTCACACCGAATGGAGCCAGGAGTGATTGCCAGCTTCGGCCGTAGGAGACGGTCTTGAAGCCGATCACATCCTTGAGGTCAATTGTATAAGCAATGGCGTAAGGGCTGCCAGCCAGGATGGCCGGTCGTCCACTGGCCAGATACCGTTTTAGCTCGGAGAGATGTTCAGCGGTGACTTGCTCGGGTTGTATCCAGAACAGTAGATCTGTATCCGGGGGAATCGTCGGTTTTGAGTCGAGGTCTACTCTTCTGGTATTGCCGAGTTCGCCAAGAAGGTTTGTCAGGGTATCAAAGCCCGGTGGGGAGGAAACCACGATATTGGGTCGGGGTGGGCCGGCCACTGCACGCAGATTATCGAATATTAGTTCTTCGAGATAGGGCAGGTCCGAACTTTCGATTCCCTGGATGAGTATTTCTGGCAGTGCGCCAGTTGAAATTACCAGCGATGACCACACCTTGCTTTCGCTGCGTTCATCCAGATTGATGTGCCGGGTTCTGAATGGCGAGGCCTTTCGTATGGATGCATAGTGGGCACCCGCTTCCCCTCCAAGTTCAGGATAAATCGTCCGAAATTCTACCAGTTCAGGCGCACACTTGCGGATCGCCACCAGGAGATTGGATACCGAGTCCTCGACGTGTTTGAGATGGGACGGCATACCTGATCTTGGCGTT
>CAVOEZ010000763.1:0-2717 GCA_963694355.1 Latescibacteria bacterium UBA2968
CCAGCCAGGCGAGCAAGCTCATCCACGTCTCCAATTTGTATCACACCGTTCCTGCCCCCCAACTTGCCCAGTTGTTGTGTGAACACTCCTTTGCAGACCGTGTCTTTTTCTGCAACAGCGGAACGGAATCCTGGGAGGCCGCGATGAAGTTCGCCCGAAAATGGGGTTACAAGAATTTCCAGGACAGTCCGAAGAACAAACTGATCGCCTTGAACAATTCCTTTCACGGCAGGACATTCGGATCGATCTCCTCTACCGGACAGCCCAAGTATCACAAGGGTTTCGGGCCGATGCTGCCCGGCATTTCCTTCGCAGATCTGAACGACCTTGAGTCCGTGGAAAAGCTGGTGGACGCCCAGACCGCTGCGGTGATGGTGGAGCCGCTGCAAGCCGAAGGCGGGATTCATCTTTGTGATCCCGAGTTCCTGATTGGCCTGAGACAGCTCTGCGACGAGATGAAGATCTTGCTGGTCTTCGATGAGATCCAGTGCGGGCTGGGTAGAACAGGAAGTCTGTTCTGCTATGAGCATTTTGGTGTCACGCCGGATATCATGACCCTGGCAAAACCACTTGCCGGCGGCCTGCCAATTGGCGCGACCCTGATGACCCAGGCGGTCGCAGATGCGGTGGAACCGGGCGACCACGCCGCCACATTCGGTGCGCATCCGGTTTCCTGTGCGGTTGGGATCGAAGTATTCAAGCGATTGTCGGATCCGTCTTTTCTTGCCGGTGTCAAGGCAGCGGGCGACCACCTGCATAAACGGCTGGAGGGTCTGAAAGAGAACTCCAGCGGCAAGATCCTCGAGCTCAGGGGCAAGGGGTTGATTGCCGGTGCGGTGATGAATGGCATCGCCTCCGGAGATCTGGTAGGTGCTTTCCGGGAGAAGGGCATTCTGGTGTGTGTGGCCGGGCCTGAAGTGGTGCGCTTCCTCCCACCGCTTGTCGTCGAGACGGCACAGATCGATCAGGTGATGGATGTGTTCGAGGAAATTCTTTCGACACTGTGAGCACGCGCAGGAACGCAATGGGATCGTTTGCCATTAACGCTGCAAGGAGTGATGTAGATGACAGTTCATGAACTGAAGGGGAAACGGATCGCCCTTGCAGCATCGGGCGGTCTGGACAGCTGTACGGTTACACGATGGCTTTGTGATCAGGGCGTGGAAGTGGTCAGTGTAACCGCCGATATCGGTCAGCCGGACGAGCTCGATATCGATGACATTCGAAAGCGGATGCTGGCCTGTGGCGCTGTAGAGGCCGTGATGGTCGATCTGAAAGCTGATCTGGCAGAAGATGCCCTTGTGATGTTGACGGCGAACGCCACATACGAGGGCGGATACTGGAACACAACGGGTATTGCCCGGCACGTGACCACGCGCGGCATACTGAAAGTAATGGCCGAAAAGAACTTGCAGGTAATGGTTCACGGGGCCACCGGGAGGGGCAACGACCAGGTGCGGTTCCAACTGGTGGCAAATATGCTAGGACCCGAATATCAGGTGTACGCTCCCTGGCGTGACGATGCCTTTCTCGAGAATTTCGGAGGCCGGCGCGAGATGATCGCTTACTGCGAAGCACGTGAACTGCCCATTACCGCCACACAGGACAAGCCGTACTCAACTGATGCAAATCTGCTCGGGTTGACTCACGAAGCCGGGAAGCTGGAATACCTGGATGTGGCGGCCGATTTCATCGACCCTGGCATGGGGGTTTTCCCAAAGGATGCACCTGATCAACCGGAGGCGTTTCAGCTCGAGTTGAAGATGGGTCGACCCTCGCGAATCAATGGCGAGTCTGTAGATCCGGTGGAGGCGATTCTGAAGGCTAATGAAATTGCCGGGAGAAATGGCGTGGGGATCGGGATCCACACGGTAGAAAACCGGTTTGTGGGGATTAAGTCCCGTGGCGTGTATGAATCTCCCGGAATGAGTCTGCTGGGAGCATGCTACGAACTGTTACTGCAGCAAATCCTGGACAGGCGCGCCCGCAGGTTTTACGATGCCCTTTCTCCACTCCTCTCTGAGCAGATCTATCAGGGCTATTATTACGACCTGGCGTCACAAATGATACGCAGCGCGCTCAAGCCAGTGCAGGATGTGCTGACGGGGACCATCAAGGTCTCGTTATATAAAGGTAATGTGACCTTCCAGTCATCAGAAGATGTGACACATACCCTGTACTCTTCCGAGTTGTCTTCGATGGAAGCCATTGGGGATTACGATCATCGAGATTCAGAGGGCCTCCTGAATGTGCTGGGCGTCGGCGCAAAATCGCTGAACGTTTCGGGGCAGATGGAAAAGGATTTGCTGAATGGAATTTGACCAGGCAAGCGCCTGCATTTTAAGACGGGCGAATTTCAATGAATGAATCCGATGCAAAACTCTGGGCGGGCCGATTCTCCAAACCTACCGCCTCGACTATGGAACGGTTCAATGCGTCCATCGGTTTCGACCGCCGGTTGTTCGCGGTTGACATCAGGGGAAGTCGCGCCCAGGCCAGGGCGTTGCACCGCATCGATGTATTGACCGAAGATGAACTGGATCGGATTCTGTCGGGACTGGATCAGGTTGAGCAAGAAATTTCCGAAGGTCGGCTTCCTCTGACGGATGATCTGGAAGACATCCACATGGCGGTGGAGAAGCGGCTGACGGAGATCACGGGGGACCTCGGCGGCAAGATCCATACGGGAAGAAGCAGAAATGATCAGGTGGCTCTGG
>CAVOEZ010000764.1:0-2715 GCA_963694355.1 Latescibacteria bacterium UBA2968
TCGCATCCAGCGCGGAGGTTGAATCGTCGAGAATCAAGACACTGGGGTCTGTCATCAACGTCATCGCAATGGCCATTCGCTGCTTCTGCCCGCCCGAGAGCGAAACGCCCCCTTCGCCAATGTGCGACTCGTATTTTGCGGGCAGCGTCATAATGTGATCGTGAAGCTCCGCCCATTGCGCCGCGCGCATCACATCCTCGGGTCTTGCGTCCTGGTATCCGTACTTGATATTTTCCGCCAACGTCCCCGAGAACAGGACCGGCTCCTGGGGCACCATTCGGATATGCTTTCTCAGCGAATGCAGCGACACATTTTTGATATCTTCGCCATCTACCGTGATCTTGCCTTCGGTAGGTTGGTAAAGCCGCAAAAACAGATTCACCAGGCTGCTCTTGCCACCTCCCGAAGCGCCCACCAGACAAACCATTTGCCCGGGGACCACGGCGAAGTTGAGCTGCTTGAGCGCATAATCGTCCTTCTCGTTATACTTCAGACTCACGTTGTGGAAGACCACCTCGCCGTGCATCTCCGCCATTTGCACGGCCCCCTCGGGCTCGTAAATCGTGATATCCTCGTCCAGCACGTCAAACACCCGGTTCAATGCGGCGGCTACTTGCTGAATACTGATATTCATATTCGAAAGGGAAACCACAGGTGAAAACAGAAATCCGATCGAGCCGTAGAAATACAGGAAATCGCCCAGACTCATCGCGCCGTCACGAATCGCGAGAATGCCGTAGTAAAACACAACAGTCGTGCCGACACCACTTACAAGACCGCACAGAACACTCAGGGCGGTGTTGAGAACCGAGTTCCGGATCTGCAGCCTGAAATAATCGCTGATCGACTTGAAGAAGCGCCGGTATTCCTTCACTTCCCGGGCGAACGCCATCACCACAC
Source organism: Latescibacteria bacterium UBA2968 (assembly GCA_963694355.1). Classification (GTDB taxonomy): domain Bacteria; phylum Latescibacterota; class UBA2968; order UBA2968. Next base: position 901 of record CAVOEZ010000764.1, read on the forward strand.
GTACGCCGCGGACACTGTCCCCAATGGCTCCGTAAACCGCCGCATTCCGCTCCCTGATCTGTGTGTTGATCACCCGAATTTTCCTCAGGAACACCTGATAGATGATCACATAGCAGGGCAGCGTTACGAGGGCAATCGAGGCCAGTCCGGAATGAATGTGGAACAATATGCCCACACCGATAATCAGGGTCGCCACATCCGTGAAAAATCGAATAAAAATGTTGGAGATACTGGCTTGCACCGCATTCACATCGTCCATCACCCGGGCCATGATTTTCCCGGTCTGATACCGGTCGAAATACGACAACTGAAGCCTCTGCAGTTTGTTGTACACGTCCTGGCGCAACTTGAACACCAGCTCCTGCCCCACCTGTGCGATCCCGTAAGAATAGCCCCAGTTAAGTGCGGCGAAGAACACCCGGAATGACACATAGGCCAGGAAAATCCACCACAGTTTCTGTAAACGCTCGGCCTTGGTGGACATCGGACGTTCGCTTCGACCCGGTGAAATATCCCTGCTGTGAGGGCTTCCCTCATCACGTGTTCGCCCGCCGCCATCTCTCAGTGATCGGTCGTTTCCGCGATCCCCACCGGCCTCCGACAGCGTCTGGGTGCTTCGCCCCACCTGAACCTGGAGCACGTCATCCACCATCACCTTGCGAAGATAGCTGATGGTGAACCAGGAACAGGAAGTCACCATTGCCGCGGAAAGGATGACAACCAACTTCATCAGATGAGGTCGTAAATACACGCCCACAAGGCGTCGGAAGTGATTCATAGGGTTAATCTCACGCTGCGCCCACTTGCGCGGCGAACTGCTCCTCGTAAAGTTGGCGGTAGGCCCCTTCCGGTTTTTGCAGCAGCGCTTCGTGCGAGCCTTGTTCGAGAACCGTACCGTTGTCCATAACCACGATAATATCCGCATTCACAATGGTAGACAATCGGTGGGCAATCACAAAAGAGGTCCGGTCTTTCATCACATTCTCCAATGCCTTCTGGATCAGGGCCTCGGATCTCGAATCCAGAGAAGAGGTGGCCTCGTCCAGAATCAGGATACCCGGATTGGCCAGAATCGCCCGCGCAATGGAGAGTCGCTGCTTCTCACCAACCGACAGGTGAACGCCTCCCTCGCCAATCAGCGTATCGTACCCGTCTTCACGGGTCATCACGAAATCGTGTACCTCCGCAGCACGACCGGCAGCAATAATATCGAGCTCGCTCGCGTGGGGATCTCCGTATCTCAAATTTTCCTTTATCGTCGCCCGGAACAGAATCGACTCCTGGAGGACGGCGCCCACCTCTCTCCTCAGGGACTGCATCGTGACATCCGCAATGTTGATCCCATCGATCTCTATCGCGCCTTGCTGTACATCGTAAAACCGCATCAGCAGGCTGGTCAGTGTGGTTTTGCCGCAGCCGGTGTGGCCCACGAACGCTACCGTGCTGCCCGCGGGAATATCCAGATCCACACCCTTGATAACGGGTTCACCCTGTACATATTGAAAGTGGACATCTTTGAACCGCACGTGCCCCGTAATAGGGGGCAGATCTCTGGCGCCTTTCTTTTCCACAACCTCTGCTTTTGTGTCCAGAACCTCGAAAAGCCGCTCAACGGAAACGGATGTCTGCTCGAGCAAATTGGACACTTCCGTGAACCGCACAGCCGGCTGCAGGACCCGGAATACGAATGCGCTGAAAGCAGCAACGTCACCGTAGGTCATTTCCCCCTGAATCACATAGTAGCAGCCCAGGCAGTAGATTACAGTGAATCCGAGCCCACTCAGTAACCCGGAGGTGCCGGAAAATGTGGCGCTC
>CAVOEZ010000765.1:0-2712 GCA_963694355.1 Latescibacteria bacterium UBA2968
AACTCCTGCACAATTGGGAGCTGGTCTTCGGGTCTGAAAGCCACCTCCTGCAGGACTTCATAGTTCAGAAATCGTGTAATCTGCCAGGCGTCCTGCCTGGGGAAATTCTTCAGTCCCCTCACGCTCCTGTCGCGAAGCGCCTCGAACGTCTCCTCCGAGATCTTGAAATTCTTCATATGTTCCAGCACGTTTTCGAACAGTTTCGGCACAGACTCATCGAAACCCGAAATGGTCAGATTGACACCCTCCAGATCTCCCCGAAAGCCGTAGTGCAGACCGGCCAACTTCGCAGGATACGCCAATTCATTCAGGGACTCCGTCACACACGCTGAATAGGTATCCAGCAGCACCTTGTATCTCAAATTTATCTTGTCCTTCGGGAATCGAATCTGGAAAATCATCGTCGCTTTTGGGCGAAGAAACTCGTGGTCCTCACTGTGATACAGCACCAGACCTTTCTCGTCCAGGATCTTGCTGGGCCGAACGCCATCTTTCAGCTCACGATCCGGGATCTTCGCCTCCCTGGGCATAAACGGATTCGGCTCCGGCAGGTGAAGCTCAGGAACCGGCTTTACGCTTAGAAGCTCCTTAAAGAACTCGGGATCTTCGGAGTAACTGTATTCTGTCCCGTAGTATTCCTCGGTATCTGTCGTCTCTACCCCTTTCGCCGTAAGCATCGCCACCATGTTATCGGGTCTCAATTGGGAAAGGAGCATACCATAGGCTTCGGGATCTTCCTTCTCGAAGAGGTAGGGCAGGACCTCCACCACCTCCAATGGATAATGAATCAAACGTCTCCCGAGCGCACTGGCATACCCTGATCCTTCTCCTCGGTCGGAATAGATCTCATCCAGTTTGGCGCGTGCACGCATTTCCTGGAAATGGTAGTCCGGATATGCGCTGTTCTGGAGCATCTTGATGTAGGCGAAACTGAGCCGCAACACGTCCTTGTAGTTCTTCAGACCCTTCGGCGTGAGTGCCACATCGATACTGAAGCTTCCGTAATCGAGCGACTCCAGATTACCACCCGCACCCAGACCCGTTGCCAGACCTTCGTTCTTTAACAGGGACAGAAGACTACCCTTGCCTTCATGGCCCACCAGACTTCCCAAAACGGAGGCCGGCTTGCTCCTGAAATGCGCTCCGTATCCCGGAAGACCGAACTTCATCTCCAGTGAACGCAGATCCTTGACCGGCTCCATCTGCACCAGCCGGAAGGTCTCCTTCCCCGGCAGAAAATCTGGCGGATAGGTGATCCTGCCGGCCTTATTACTCTTGATCGCCGAGAAATAGTTTTTCGCCAACTGCTCAAGTGAGTCAAGATGTGTCTTCCCGAGAATGACCAGCCCCATTCGGTCTGCGCTATAATTATTCTTGTAGAAAGCTAGCAATTCTTCCCGGGTGGTTCCTCCAAGCGTCTCGAGGCTGCCGATATTGAAGTGGTTGCCGGGGTGATCACTCCGGTACAGCGAAACCAACAACTGGTACTGCCTCCAATTGTCATTCTCCAGATTTTTCTGAAACTCCGAATTCACCGCATTCATCTCTCGCTCTGTGTATGTCTCAGTGAGCAGAGGGGCTACAAAGAACTGGGAGAAACGGTCCAGGGCGCCTTCAAGCGCGTCGTGATTCACATCAAAAAAGTAGTTCGTGTGGTCCCGAGAAGTGTAAGCGTTTCGCCATCCGCCATTGTCAGAAATGTATTGCGCATACTCATCCACGCCTGGATACTTCTCCGTACCCATAAACAGCATGTGTTCCAGGAAGTGCGCCATTCCCTGGCGTGTACCGTGGTCGCTCAGCGATCCCGCTCCTACCACCAGCGAGGCGGCAGACTTGTTGAACCTGAGATCGTGGACAAGAAGTACCTTGAGATCATTCTCGAGCACGAGCCTGCGGTATTCAGACTTGTCCAGGGGATGCTTCGCAGTTTCGGCTGCCCACACCTGTGAAAGACCGAACCCGAGCAAAATTGCGAGTAGCCAGAAGACTCCATATCGCTTACGCATTATATACATCTCCTTACGAACGTCGCATGCGACGTGTATGTATTGAATCACGGTTGATGACTATTTGGACCATCCCACTTTCAGAATACGAACACATCCTCGAGACGCACAGAACGAATCTTGCCGACCTTGCCCAACCGTTGCATGTCGATCCGGGTGGAGTCTCCAACAATCGAGATGAGTTTTGGTCGCCCCTTCAGATGGGCACCGTGAAACTGTACGAGCGTATCCAGAGTGGCGGACTGATGCCGTTCAAATCTGGTTTTTCGCGGATCTCCAATCAACTCCAGCTTTCGCCACGCGCGCACCTGGCCGAGCACCTGACGGAACCCGATTTTGGCGGTTCTGTACCGGTTGATCAGGTTCTTCTGCGACTCCCTGAACCGGTCCTCTGAAGCCGGCAAATTATCCAGAATATCGATGAAGGCCTCTACCGCCTCTGGCGTCTTGTCCACCTGACAGCCCAAACCGGCCCACATCATATCCTGCTCACCCTTTCGTGTACCCGCATGGTATCCAGCTCCGGCCGAATAGGCCAGACCCCGTGCCTCCCGAAGCTCCTGAAGGACCACACCACCGAATCCGCCTGCAAAATAGACATTATAGAACTCTGCGGGGGGAATCAGGTGCTCGTCATACGGTTTGCACCCGAACTCCAGATAGACCTGTGACTGGGCGATCTCTTTCTAAAAGAAATAGATCT
>CAVOEZ010000766.1:0-2710 GCA_963694355.1 Latescibacteria bacterium UBA2968
CGAAGCAACCGAAGAGTGGCTCGATTTCGATGCGCAGCTTCTGACCCAGTATATCGATGAGGCCTTCTATCCCGATGGCCAGTGTATCGAGCAAACCACGGGATATTCCATCAGCATCGTGCACCAGACCCAGCTCCTCGCTAATGCCCTGAAAGATCGGCCTGCGCTGGAGGCGGCGAAACCCAAACTGGCCGCAATGACCACCTGGGCGATCGCCATGAGCAAACCCAATTGCAGCTTCCCGTCATTTGGAGACAATGTCGGTCGCGGTTTTCCCGAACACATAGACAACCCACTTCTGGACTGGCTGGATCTCCCCTGGGCGAGATCCTTCCTCAATGGCAAGGGCTCCGCTCCGTTTACGGAATGGCCGTCACCGGATGCCGAGCAATGGTCGGGCTACTATACCATGCGAAGCGACTGGTCTCGTGACGCGCGCTACCTTGTCATAGACTGCGGTCCATGGGGGACTACGCATCAGCACGGGGATCGGTTGAGTTTTGCGCTCAGCGCATTCGGTGAAGACTTCATCATAGATCCGACCTCCTCACGATATGCCAGCAATGAGCCGGACGCCTTTCTATCGCGCCAGGAGTGCGGCTATCTTCACAGCACCATCACCGTGGATGGCGTGGACGAATTCATCAACAGCCCGCTCCAGACGGAGGCTCCGCTGGAGAACACCTGGGAAACAGGAATCGGATACACAAAATTCTCCGGTTCATATGACTTTCGTCCCGTCAAACCCGTCACCTGGGAACGCCGTCTCCGCTTCGTGGACCGGTCCTACTGGATTCTTCAGGATATCCTCACGGGCGACCTCGACCAGGCTCAGATCGAACAGAACTTCCAATTCGAGGCCGGAATCGAAATCCAGTTCGAAAACAATCGCACCATCGCAGTAGCGTCCAATGGCGCACGCCTGGTCCTCATTTCCCTCGAATCACCCCTCACACCTGAGTTGTCACTCGGAGACAAAACGCCTCGCACCACCTATTGGCCAAAAGGTGATCCGCACCAGACGCGCCTCGCCGAAGATGGCGAACGTCCACCAAGTCACGGCCGCGGCTGGACCGGGCGCTGGGGAACAAAACTGATCCCCGCACCTGCCGTCACCTTCACCGGATCACTCGAGCTCCCGGCTGCAATCACGCTTGCGCTGGTCCCCCTCTCCCCAGATCAGACCCTGGACGATCTGCCCAGTACGGGCACTGCGTCCGGTGCCCTCCCCTGGAACGCCCGCTACCCCTGATCCGTGCCACCTCACGTACGGGCACCGCGTGCGGTGCCCTCTCCAAAACAAAAGGACGAACCCGAAGGCCCGTCCTTTGTCCTGATGATTCTTAAACTCTCTCTACGCCGACAAACTCTTCTTCATATCTCCCAGCAGCGCCACATAGATTGGGTTAACGAAATCGTGAACCGCATCATCAGCCGTATCCCAACTCGATGACCATTCTACAAAACAGCCTTCTCCTTCTGTGATCGGAGAAACCATGACCACACCCACATACTCCAGATTGCTATCCTTCGTCAAAGGCGGCGGACCATCGTCAATACTGTAATTGAACGTCTTCCCGTCCTCATCGATACCCAGCAGCGTCTCGTGAAACGCGTCATTCAACACCCTCTTCGCGCCAACGTCGCCGCCCCCGGCGCCACCTACAACCTCCACTTTTTCGATCACATTGGGCGCCCACGAAAGATCGTGAAAGTCCTTGATCGCATCCCACACGGTATCGGCCAACGCGTTGATTACGATTGATTGATAGGTCTGACCCATCTCTATATGCCTCCTGAGGAAAGGATTTGGGTGACTGGTTTCTACGGCGAAATTGGAATGTACATTGCAGAACAATCTGACCCAACAGGTCCGATCACTATCTCGGAATCCCGAGGTGATCTCTGTGAACCAGATCGGTATCCTTCTTCATACTCCAGTAAGGTGCTCGAACCGTCTTCATCAACACACCGCGCCCGCCTGCCGAATCTTCCCATTTGACGATTCTGTGGGGGTATGCGGCCTCTACCCAGATGGTCTTCTCCCAACCTTCTGTCGAAATCGTCCACGGAATGGCCTCATAGCGCTCCTCGCCCGCCGTCACGGGGCCAGGCATCCCTTTGCTTATCTTCCCGGGTACTAGCGAATGCGGTCGGTGGCGGGTCCGGATCGACCAGAGACTGCGCATCAGGGAAACGTCACGCGATGTCCCGGGTGCCATACTCGAACTCTTCAACTCTCGGATTCGGATCAGGAGATGGTCTTCACTTTCGAATTCGGTCGGCAAATCGAGGCTGTACGGATGCTTTCCTTCCCGTTCGAAATAGCTGTTCAGCTCCCCCTTGATCTGACCCGCCACGACACGGGCCTCGTCGAACACATGGCCGCACCATTCTTGTGAACTCAGATTCACTTTGACCAGCTCGAATGGTGCGTTCCCTTTGTATCCCTCCACCGCGCTGAATACCGATGTCATAACGGAATAGTCATAAATCCCGGTCGTGAACTTGAGCACATTGTTCAGCTTCAGCACGTAGAGGCGCTCTTCCTTGGGCGTGGGGGACTCTACCTTGATCATCGTATTCCGGTTCATATCCTCGGTCACGAAAATCATGACGCCATACCCTTCCCGATGCTCTCCGTATCTGGGCTGAACCACACGGTAACTCGAAATCTCCGCCTTCCCATCCCCCCAGTGCCCATAGAAAT
>CAVOEZ010000767.1:0-2709 GCA_963694355.1 Latescibacteria bacterium UBA2968
CGAGCATGGAGGAGAATTACAGGGCTATTCTGGAGGGTTCGGGATACAAGGGCCTTATCGCACAGGAGACCACTTCCGATGAGGTCGGGATTCTGGAAGATCGCTTGAGAGATCTGGGCTATATCGAGTAGGCCGAGAGATCAGCCGCGAGATGGCTCCGGCATTTCTCTCCGGGCCTTGGCAGCGAGTTCCGCCAGGTGACCGTCATTCGCCATGCCCTGTTCCAGATGGATCATGCGTGCGGGGCTCGCAGTGGCAATCATTTTTTCTCCATAGATGCGATCCGTCCAGAATCGTGCGTGTGCGGAGATGTAATTTTTGAGGTCCTCGAGTTGGTTTTCCGGAAATCTCTGCGAACAGTTGATGGTGAACATCCGGCGATTGGCACTCCCGCCGAAGGCCGAGTGTTTGAGGTTGTGATTGAAGAGCAGGATGTCCCCAGGTTGCATTTCCAGGCCCACGCCCGGCAGCACGTCCTTGCCCGCGATTCCCCAGTGTTTTTCCGATTCTCTCAGATGTTCCTGGAGTTTAAGTCCGAACTGGTCTTCGACGTGGTGGCTCCCGGGAATGACCCTGAGGCTTCCGGTGTCTCTTGTGAGGGGATCGAGATAGAATGCGATTTTCACGAAGCGGACCGCTTTGCCCCATCCGTCCGAGTGCCAGACGGTATCCCCCGCGTAGTAGTTCCCGTCCGAACCTGAGTAGTTGTAGTCATCTCCAAGCAGATCACTGAGGATGCCGTTGATCCGGGGATCGTCGAGCAGCGCGCAGAGCCGTTCGTGTTGGTCGATAAAGGGGACAATGCAGGATCGCTGCTTGCCGTCGTGGGCAACCCCGTTGTGACCGCCGCCCTGTTCCGCCCAGATCGCTTCGAAGGCTTCGATGATTTCGTCTATCGCGTCGTCCATGAGTCCGGGAAGGGCGAGGAAGCCAAAGGTGTCGAAAAAGGAGAGCTGCTGCTCGGTGAGAAAGTGATTGCTCATGCGATGGGCTCCATGATTTATTTGTGAAACTTGAGGTGCATTTGTCAGCAGGGCGTTCCTGTTAATGCCGGCCTGTGAATTGTCACGATACGGCGATGGTGGAAAGGATTACCCCTCCGGTGTTCCCTATTGTATATTCTGCTGCCGACAAAGCAAAGGATAATCTTACACGACCGGGAGTTTGGATCGATGGCGACTTTCTTTACCGAATTGGATGAGGATCTCGAGGAGTTTATCGGCAATCAGGGTATGTTTTTTGTGGCGACGGCTCCTGCCGAGGGTCGGATCAATCTTTCGCCGAAGGGGATGGACTGTTTGCGGTGTATCGACTCGCGGACAATCGGTTACATGGATATGACTGGGAGCGGGAATGAGACCGCGGCACATTTGTACGAGAACGGCAGGATGACGATGATGCTGTGCAGTTTCGGTCCCAAGCCGCAGATTCTGAGACTGTACGGGAAGGGCAGGTCGGTTTACAGGCAGGACGCGGAATGGGCGGGACTCGCTTCCAGGTTCGAGATCGTGACGGGTGCGAGACAGATCGTTTTACTGGAGATCGAGTCCATTCAGACTTCTTGCGGCTATGCCGTTCCGAGATATGAGTTTGTGGAACACAGAGAGACGCTGAAGAAGTCTTCCGCACATATGGGCGAGGCCGAGTTGGCCAATTACAGACAGACACACAATCTCGAGAGTATCGACGGGCAGCCAACGGGGCTGCGTGAACAGGTCAGACAGGAGGGTTGAGGAAATATGTCGATCAGATTTGCATTCGCAGGTTTCAGGCACGGACACATCAATGACCTTTATCGACTCGCTGGCGAGCGGGATGACACGGAGGTGGTGGCGGCGTGTGAAGAGCACGAGCCGACCCGCACAAAGTTGTCGGATGGAAAAGTAGCGTTCACCCACACCAATATCGATAAGATGCTGGATGAGGTAGACTGTGATGTGGTGGCGATCGGCGACTACTACGCGCGGCGCGGGAGCATTGCGATTCAGGCGCTGAAGATGGGTAAACACGTGATTGCCGATAAACCGCTGTGTACGAGTCTGGATGAGCTTGATGAGATTGAGCGGATTTCAGGTGAGAAAGGTCTCAGTGTTGGGACGATGCTGACGATGCGGGATCACGGTCAGACGATCGGTGTCAAGCAGATGATCGAGGAGGGTGTGATCGGTGAGGTTCACGCGATGTCATTTGGTGGACAACATCCCCTGATGCTGGGCTCGCGGCCGGAATGGTATTTCGAGAAGGGGAAGCACGGAGGCACGATCAATGATATTGCGATTCACGCGATAGATGTTGTACCCTGGATGACGGGTCTGGAGTTCGATACGGTGAAGTCTGCGCGGTGCTGGAATGCGTTCGCTACGGATTTTCCGCATTTCAAGGATGGCGCCCAGATGATGCTGACGATGAATAACGGATGCGGCCTTCTGGGTGATGTGTCTTATTTCATGCCTGACAAAGCAGGATACTCCCTGCCCTTTTACTGGCGCTATACGTTCTGGGGTAGGGAAGGGGTGATCGAGACGTCCACGACCACCAAGGAGATTATCGTTGCCAGGCACAATTCGGAGAAGGTCGAGTCGAGACCGCTGCCCGCGGATACGTCAGGTGGTTACCTGGAAGCATTCCTGAAGGATATGCGTGGGGAGGCTACACCGTTGGAGCGAGGTACGGTGGCGGTGATCAAGGCGGCGAGGACGGCGCTGAAGA
>CAVOEZ010000768.1:0-2692 GCA_963694355.1 Latescibacteria bacterium UBA2968
CCGATCCTCGAAATCCAGCCTCGATCCGGGTCATGGAAAAGATCGGGATGACATGGGAAGGTGTGTTGCGCCAGAACAGGGTTATAAAGGGAGAGATCGTCGATGAATCCTGGAGCGGCATATTGAGAACGGAATGGCAAACCAACGAAGTTTCAACCGATTAGGAGAAAGTTCATGGCCGATGACGACTGGGTAAAGGTACAAGAGGACGATCGCAGAATTCTGATTGAGACCGATCAACTCGAGGCTGCCATACCCAAGAAAGACCCAAAACAATGGATGACCGGGATAGGGAAAGGGTCATTCCTGGACAAAGCCACGGGCTTCAGGGAGGTCGGAGATGGACTGATGGTCATCGACTGGCTGATGGAACCGGGAAGTGACGACGAAGTGGCCGAAGAGGTCTTCGCGCCAGATGGCCATGGCGTCAGCCGCTATCTCTGGCACGAGAACGAGACGGATCCGGACAGGATTGAATACGCGATCCTCTGCCATGGAAGCAGCCACCGCAAGCGAGCGATCGAGGGTCCACAGCTCTGCCACCGGATGAAGCCTGTGCAACCGGAAATCCTGAGGGGTGAAGATTACCTCGCTGTTCGTACAACTTACAAGTTTGAATATGCCGCCCCTGGCAGAAACACAGGGTCGACCTGGACGCAGCTCATTGTGTTTCCAAAGGGGGAACGGTTTTTCCTGCTGATGGACAGGATCGACAGCGTCAATGACTCAGAGGAAATGTTTCTCCGCAACGACACACCCGGATGCGTTCGCCACGTCGAAGGGGATACCTTCAGCGAAATGTATCTGAGTTACCTCAGCGGCCCCCAGGGGCTTCGCATCCCGTCCAGCGAGTTCTTTACGCCTTTCCCTCCAGATCTCAAATACGGATATCGCCGCGATCTGAACACCATTCCGGATCATTTCATTCGCGCGTACCATCTTCGCGATCCGAAGACTGGAAGCGCGGGCCCCTGGCTAGCTGGTCTCACACTAGACCCCTCCATAGTTTACGAAGCCTGGTGCAGCATGCGCCCAGGTGACATCATCGTAATGATCGAAGAGATTCATGGAAAACCTGTGAAAGCCGGCGAATCATTCAGCTCCGCGCATATTGTGGGGTACTTCGATGACATCGACGCAATACATCAGCTCTGCGAGAAACATAAGGGCCATACCGGTCTCGAAATCGACGATTCTGGATGGACCCTGGTGTGAAGAACGGTTCCAGTTTGCCTTGGGTATTTTGCCGTTGAGTATCGTTCGCTCTTAAGTTCGCGACCGACATATCGAATCACCTGACAACCAGCCGAGGTGACTATGTCTCCCAAATCCGAAAACGACGAGAATGATATCGACCGCAGAGAGTTTCTGAATCGGGCCTCGACCATGTCCGTCACCGGGCTCTCTCTCGCGGGACTTGCGGGGTCTTTTACTGCAGAAGAGGTTTACGCAGATTCGAGCGAAACAATGGAGGCTGATATGAAAGATGTCACATTCGATGATCTCCTTGAGATCCGAAAAGGTGGTGATGGACTCACCATGGGAAGTGGTCCCAGCCATATCGGCGAGGTCTCATCTGTCGAAGAATGGGAAATCAAGGCAGACGCGCTGAGGGATATCTTCCGACAGACCCTGGGGCGAGCGCCCGATCAAGATTGTCCGATCGATGCGGAGGTCATCGAAGAAATCGACAACGGCGACCACATCAGACGCACAATCGCCTACAACCTGGCGCCCGACGAACGGATCAACGGCTATCTGCTCCTGCCCAAGAAGCTCAAAGGAAAGACACCGGCAGTGCTGTGCATCCACCAGACAACCCCTTTCGGCAAGGAACAGGTCGTCGGGACCGACAAAAGTGAAGTCGGCCGTACACTGTCGTACGCCCTCCATTTGGTCAGGATGGGGTTCATCACCTTCGCATATGATCTACTCACCGCGAACGAGCGGAAATACGAAGGGCTCCGGGATTTCGATACGGGACCCTTTTACGAAAAATTCCCTGAATGGTCGATTCGGGGAAAGGATCTCTGGGATGTGGGCAAGGCCCTCGATGTGCTCGAAACCATCGATGAAGTTGATGCCAGTCGAATCGGATCTATTGGACACTCTCAGGGTGGTGGTATAACAATACACGCGATGGCCCTCGAGCCCAGAATCATCGCCGGAGTCTCCAGTTGTGGCGATTGGCCCGCTCGACTCTCAAAAAACCCGTTCAATCACGCCCGTACAGGGTGGTGGGTGGGACGGCCATTCTTGCGGCCCTATTGCTACACGGGAAAACAATTCCCCATCGACCTCCACGAATACCTTGCACTGGCGGCGCCACGGTCCATCATGCCCATCAATGCCCTCAATGATTTTGCATATTCACTGGAAGAAACACCGCTCACACGTCCGGAAATGGGAGCCATGGCCGGGAGTGTCTCGAAAATATTCGATCTGTACGACGCAGGATCGAATTTCCAGCAGATACTGCATGAAGAGAAACACAGCTTCAGCGATGGGCAGCGCGACACGGCATACGCATTCCTCAAAAACAAGCTTCAGCTCTGAGCCGCAGCTTGCTCAATCTGATTGCGCCTGACGGTTAACTGAATACTTGGCGCACAGGGTCCGATCAGGTTCCGTCGGGCAGTGGCCCATCACCCGCCTGGGAGAAAACACAGAATACTTCCGAATCCGCCAGAGC
>CAVOEZ010000769.1:0-2692 GCA_963694355.1 Latescibacteria bacterium UBA2968
TTGCCTCCGTGGCGTACTGGTATCAGAGAGAACCCCACACCAAATTTCCAGAGTTCCCCGGCCTTCAAGAGAGATGGCCCAGATGACCAAAAGGCATCTAACCATAGGAAAGTGAATTCAGTGGGCCAGGCAGATGACAGAGGCAGTGAAGGAGACCCATTGGGGACCAAAAGGGTGATGGACGACCTCGTGCTCGGGATCGCACGTGATGCAGCGGTGTCTGTTTACGATATGCTTGTCGAGTCCGTTGAGGAGTCCGGCGAGACGGCGACCTGGAAGACCGCGGATAGAGAGACGGATGAGATGGTCTACCAGGCGCATGTCTACGCAGGTACCGCCGGGATTTCTCTGTTTCTTTCAGATTACGGGCGAGTCTGCTCTGAACCTCGGGCGATCGCCCTGGCTGAGAAGGCGCTCAACTGGGTGATGTCGGATGACAATGAGCCGACCTTTTCACAACTCCCCGAAGACTTTCGTATATCCCTCGCTGTCGGGAAAGAAGGGGTCGCCCTCGGTTGGCTCAAGCGTTCACAGAGTGAAGGGGATGGGGATACGAGGTCGCTGGAGAAAGCGGTAGACATCGCTGACCATCTCCTGACCTGTGACCCTCTGAAAAGACCAGGCTTGCTGATCGGTACGGCTGGGTGTGGGATTTTGTTGCTTCGGCTATGGGAACAAACTGGTGACGGGAAGTATCTGGATCGAGCTAGAGAGTGGGCGGAATACATCCTGACCGATCAGTGGGACACTCACAATTACTTGGGAATGGGCCAGGGATTTGCTGGAATTGGACATTTCTGGATGGCGTTTCATGACCTGACTGGTGATTCAGCATGGATTGACCTTCTGCACAAGACAGCCGAGAAGCTCATCGAGCACGCGGAGCCGAATCAAGGGTATCTCAACTGGCGACGCGTGCTTGAAGAACCTGAGATGACTCGAAGTCAGTGGTGCCACGGCGGAGCAGGTGTCGGCCAGTTCTTTGCGCGTGCATACCCGAAGACAAATGACAGCCGCTATCTGGAATACGCTGTGTCAGCAGGCGAATGTACATATGCATATGGAGATGACACTCAGCAGCCTGGGCAATGTCACGGGCTGGTGGGTAAGGCAGAGTTGTTTGTGGAATTGTTCCGTGTTACAGGTGAACCCAGATGGCACGACCGGGCATCTGAGTTTATCGATCTGACCCTTGGATATCGGCACGAAACCGGAGATGGAATTCGATGGCTGGCGGAGTGTCCGGATGTCTATTCCCCGGATTTCATGCGCGGTGCTGCGGGAGTAGGACACTTTTTTCTGCGAGTGATGAATCCCGGTTTATGCCTGCCCCTGCTCTAGACAATCAAGCAAAAGGAGATACAATGGGTGATGAAACGGTTAATGGTGTTCGTTGGCCCTTCTGGACAATCAGTGTAGTCGCACTGATCTGGAATGTGATGGGTGCGATAAATTTCTTCGTGCAGTTGAACCCAGAAGTTCGTGCCGCATACCGTGAATCCGAACAGGCGATCATCGAAGGCCGACCGGGTTGGGCGACCGCAGCTTTCGCGTTGGCCGTATTGGGCGGCACCGTGGGCTGTGTGCTGCTCCTTCTCAGGAAGTCCCTGGCGTCTTATGTATTTATCGCTTCAATGGTTGGCGTGGTCGTGACGATGATTCATACGCTCGGGGCAACTGTCGAATTGGGGATCGGCGAAATCATCGGTATCGTCCTGATGCCACTTGTGGTCGCGGCATTTCTGATCTGGTACGCAAAGCGTGCGGAAAACAAAGGTTGGATTGGATAAGTATAGCTGGTCGGGTGCGCATACAGGTAGGGCAATTCGCCCCGATGCAGTTGAAAGGATCAATTGATGAGAGTGAAAAGAGTATTGAGCGTCGGTAAGTTTGATCCGGCAGAAAAGGGGATTGACCTCACACGACACTTAAGTGGCGACGAGCGGGTATCAATGGTTGAGGATCTAAGACAACAGATGGCAAAGGTGGCGGGATATGAGTATCCAACAAGACTAAAAAAAGTTCTTCAAGTATGTTACCGAACGACAAAACCTTCTCAGGATGGTCCAGGGTAAGGGCGCAATCGAAGTATGAGAGTTACCATTCATTCACTCTCTCCAAGTCGGTTCGCAGTCAGTTCTATATTGAGCAAGACCATTAGTCGTGCTCGGCGAAATGATCGGTATTGTCCTGATGCCACTTGCGGTAGCAGTATTTCTTAACTGGTAGGCAAGCGGGCCGAGAGTATGGGTCGGATCAAATAAGTGCAAAAATGTATATATTTATGATGACAGGCCCTTCAATATCCACTTGAGAATGGTTATACTTAGGATTGGCCGCTGTAACAGAGGTCAGGAAACATTACGATCCGAAAGGAGGCAGCGTGCAAACCATAAATTGGCAGGATCGAATCTCAGTGAAACCCGAAATACGGAGCGGAAAACCGTGTTTGAAAGGGACTCGTATTACCGTTTATGACCTGCTGGAATACCTTGCGGGTGGTATGACGGAAGATCAGATTCTTGGCGATTTTCCTGATCTAGACCGTGAGGATATCCGGGCCTGCCTTGCGTTCGCGGCAGCCCGTGAGCGCCGTCTGGCGAATTCCGTAGGATGAGACTCCTGTTCGACGAAAACGTCAGCCACAGATTGGTGCATGATCTTGCCAAGGACTACCGGGGAAGCGCTCACG
>CAVOEZ010000770.1:0-2689 GCA_963694355.1 Latescibacteria bacterium UBA2968
CGGCACACCCAATGCCTTCCCTGAAATATCCCACAAGGCCTGCTCCAGCGCGCTGATCGCCAACATGGAATCGATGTCTTTCCCTGAGGCAAGCGCGTCTGTGAAAAACTTCCTGATATTCCGGGGATCCTTCCCAATGAGCAGACCCGCGAGTTCGTTCACCCGCCTCAGTCGCAGGTCGTAGTTTTTTCCCGCGCGCAGCTCGCCAAGACCATGGATTCCTGCATCGGTGTGGATCTGTACGAAAACCCAGTCACCCCGATGATTTACATGAACACCAATCATGTTCACTTCGGTTACAACCATTCGAATGTCCTTTACAAAGATCAGCTTCTGTAAACGTGATTTACTTTCTCGGCAATTCCCTTCCAATCCAGAACTCGGGCGCATTCGAGAGCCGCTGCACCGGCCTTTCCCAGGTCCCAATGTCGGATCGCCAACATCGCTTCTCCAAGATTTTGGGAATCACGCGGGTCATACAATATGCCCGCACCGTCATTGATCAGCTCCGGCAGACAACCCAATGCCGGTAGGATCACCGGTTTGCCAAAGCCAAGTGCGGTAATCGCCGTGCCGGAGGTGAGCACCTCGGTGAATGGCAACGTGACTACATCGCAGGCATTGAGGTAAATCTGGAAATCTTCGTTGGGGAAAAATGGATGTGTGAACACCTGAATTCTCGGATCATTGCGGGAAAGATTCATCACCTTGTCCGAGTATGAGGCATCGAATGCACGGCGAGTCATCAGAACGAGATTTGAGTCAGGTCCTGCGACCCTGCAAAAGGATTCAATCAGATGTTCGATACCCTTGTATGCTCTGGCATTGCCGAAGAAGAGATAGACGAATGCGTCGCTGGCGATACCCAGCTGGTTCCTGGCCTCGGTCGGTGAGACACTGTTGTCAAACACATCTATGAAATTCCCGTGTGGAATCACGTGCAGGCCGGACTGGCGGTAAAACAAATCTCTGGCGAGACCTGCGGCGTATTCGCAGTGCGCAATTACAGAATCGGCCAGCTTACCCACCATCAGCCGGGCAAGACGATCCACGTGAGGAAAAGGTCGTTCGTGAGGATATTTGTTGTGGAGCGTCCACACCACCTTGTACCCGATTGATTTGGCATATGCCAGATTCTCGGCGAACCGTGCGTATCGGGCAACTGTATCCTCTAGGGTATCCTGTCTGTAGAACCAGTGAAGCCAGTTCAGATGAAGGACATCGAATCTTCCCCTGTTCTCTTCGAGCCACCCTCTCTCGAACGCGTAATCACCCAGTTCCAGATGGACGTCAAGTTTGGCAAGTTCGCGAGCCAGAAGCCCGGCATACGGATTACACTTTTGCTCCAGCGTAAGTCCCCCGGCCTTTGCTTCCCAAAAGAAGAATGCACGCATTACTGGTCAGTACCTCTACCGTTGAGTGATGTCCTGCGAACCCGGGCAGCCTTAAGATTAATCCAGGGTGAGCGCTCGATTTTCAGACTACATCAGGGGCGTTCGGATCACGGATTCGACAATATGTGCGGTGGGAGATTGGGTCACCAAAAATAGAATCAGATCTGCGATCTCTTCCGGCTGCGTGAGTTTCTCCAGATCATCATCCGGGTGGTTTTCTCTTCTCATCCGCGTATCGACCGGGCCCGGACAAACCACCGCCGCTTTCACACCGAAAGGTTTGCCCTCGACTGCAGTAGTTTCAGTGAATCCATTGACCGCGAATTTGGACGCACAATATGCACCCCCGTTCCGGTGACCAATTTTGCCCGAAATGGATGATATATTGAGGATATAACCGGAGCCCTGTTCACACATCTTCCCAAATACTGCCTGGGTGCACAGGAACACACCCTTCAGGTTAACGGACATGGTGAGATCCCAATCTTCTTCACGAATCTGGTCGATGGGGTTATGTATGGCCACACCGGCATTGTTAATCAGGATGTCCACGCGACCATACGTTGCGATGGTCTTTTCGATCAGGGCATTGACCTGGGTCTTCTCCGTGACATCCGTTTTGACCGAGATACATTCCGCGCCGTTTGCCCTGATTTCATCACGGACCTGGTCCACCTCTGCTTGCGTCCTCGCGGCCAACACCAGTCTTGCGCCTGCGCCTGCAAAAGCCAGCGCGGTAGACCTGCCAATTCCACGGCCACCACCCGTTATGATTGCTACCTTGTTATCGAGCTTCTGCATCCATACCCCCCTTATGGCCGGTGATCCACGGACCGAATACTGTGCTGTTTGAGTAGTCGCTGAAAGGACGATCTGTGCAGGCCTGCCTGCTCCGCAGCTCTTGATACATTGCCACCGTTTTCCTCGAGCAGTCGAGACAAATACCCGCGCTCGAAGGGTTCAAGATAGATCTTTTTCGCCTCACCGTAAGGTAGGCTGGCATCTATGGCAGGCTGCACCCCCTCGCTAATCCGGACGGGAAGATCTTGCGGCACAATTGAATCCGAATCGGTCAACCAGAAGGCACGCTCAACCACGTTTTGCAGTTCGCGAACATTACCGGGCCAGCCGAATCCCTGCATGATGTCGATGGCTTCCCGAGAAACCGACGCAACACGCTTGTCCCCCTTGGCATTCAGCTGATCCAGGAAATATCGCGCGAGCAACGGAATATCCTCCAAACGATCCCTCAACGGTGGCACAGGAATGGATATTACATTCAGCCGGTAATAAAG
>CAVOEZ010000771.1:0-2689 GCA_963694355.1 Latescibacteria bacterium UBA2968
CGAGCGTCAACTGCTCGAAGCACTGAGTTTGGGACTCGCGCTGAACATCCATTGGGTTGACATCGACCAACCGCGTGTGGTTCAACTTGCGGTCCGACACAATCTGACAACCTACGACGCCTCATTCCTGTGGGTGTCGATAGCGTTGGGCTTAACCCTCCACACGTTCGACGAACGCCTGGGCAGCATCATAGAATGACAAGCATCGCTCATTCCAGGCCGACCAGCCAGCGCAGCGCGTTCATGTAAATCTGATGGTCGATCGAATCTGTTGGCGCTTCGCGGATGTAGCTAAAAGCAAAAAGTGCGATGCGACCCTTGCCAATTTCTCCGGTCACCAGAACGGGATCTCCAAACACATTGCGAACGAGAACCTGACCCCCTGGACCGGGTTCGATCGTGCTGCCGGAATAAGGGACATGACTGTGACCGTGGTGCCAGAAGACGGACACGGGGAATCGCGTTCCGTCAGCGAGTCCATTTACAATAGGGTGCCTGCCTTCGACGATCAGTTCTGGGATTTCCTGCCCGAGAACCTGGACGGGCTTCCCCATCGCGCCGATCTCCGGAAAGGGATGAGAGGACGCGATTTCGAGGTCACCGACGACCGTTCTACCTTCCGCGAGCAACATGCCGGCTCCCTTCTCGACGTGTTCTCGGAGCGCGTGAAGGAACTGGTGACCGGGTCGGAATTTCCTGTGGAAGCCATTGAGGAACATCACGTCCGCTCCGTCCAAGTACGTCATCAGAAGCGGCAGGGCGCAATTCCCGTGGACCTTCATCTTGTCCGACTCGAACTCGTCCGTGGCGTTTAGGAATTCTAGAAGTTCCGACGGAACATAATTCGTAACCACCCGCATCTTGCGCGGCCTGACCCCGGTTTTGAGTCCGCCCTGTCGCGGTGTCAGTTTTTCCTGAATTACGCTCTGGAGCGACTTCTTCGAGCAATCATTCAGTCGATGGATGTCTTCCTCCAGTTCCGGGGTGCTGCCTGGAAGGATGTAGTCTGAATTAAGAATTGGCAATTGGTCGAACAGCGCGCGCTTTTCGGGCCACAACTGCGGGTCGAAGCGCACGGCCCATTCTTCCCCTATGGTTCGCAGGACGCCTGCTGTGAAGATGTAGTGCTTGCCGCGGTTCCGCCATCGAAACAGGCTGGTCCCCGTGTGGCATTTGTTGGGGAACAGGAACACCTCGAAGTCGCGACCGATCTTCAACCCCTCGTCTCCGAACATAATCTCCGGGCACTTTGTCTTTGTCCGTGTCATCTTGCGCTCGGCTTCGTGGTAGCACAGACGGGCCCCGAAGCAGGCGTGGAGTTCATCGTGGTAATCGCCGGACGAGGCGTCAAGGTCCAGGGCGATCAACTGGGTACCAATACCGCCAAGCGCGTCTATTTCGTCCATATACTCTGTCACTGGCGCGTACTTGTTACAGATCAGCAGGTTGCCTTGTTTGCGCACGATCAGATAACTATGGGAGACCGAAAGAGATTTCCCCCGCGGCTTGCTGTCGAACCGATAGAGATTGGCGAAGATCTGTTTCATCCCTTCGCCCAACTGGACTGGGTCCGAAGCTTCGAGATCCACGTTGGCCTCTAGATTAGCCCAACTGGAAAAGCCGTATTCGCGCGCGATGACCAAGAGTGCATCGCGTTGACCGAATACGGCCTTACTGGATTTCAGTGTGTTACTGCGCTGACGTGGAAGGTTCTGTTTAACTCGGGAAAGGGCGGCTGAATCTCCGGAACGAACTCCAAGCAGGAGCTTCTTACCCTGGCGCTTCAGGTTGTTGAGGTTAGGAATTGCGGAAAGGCTGGCAGACATAGCGGTCCCCTCTTGCGAAGAACCCGGCGTCCGTACAGATCGGGCGGAAAGAAGGAAACGTTATATTAAAACCGATCAGAGGAGGGATGGGCCAGAGGCCCTTGCCACGAACGGGAAGCTCTCCCTGGAGCAATTGATGACAAATTAGGCAGCGATGCGAGGGCTGTCAAGGGCCTAATCCCGCCACAGGGCAGTCCGGCATTTCATCCGCGTGTCCCGAAACCCTTACTAAGCTTATCACTTGGGATTTCTACCGTCACCGTGTCTTAAAGTGGCTTCGTGACCCATGGGGCGAAACGGGCGAGTCGGCGACTCGCCCCTACGAAAATCAAAAAACAGAATCCGGAAACCGAAGACCCTGGTAACCAGTCCGACCATTATACAAATCAATCCCCAAACACCGCCGCCGAAGCCGCCTTCCCCCTCGCCACCTTCTCGTGATCATCCACATCACCCATCGCCTTATAGAACGCCTCATCATAATTCCGGGTCTTCACCACAATCGGCATGGGAACCGCGTGGCCAAGTACCAGCGCCTGCTGCTTGGAATCCAGACTCGCGAGAACGCTTCTCAAACCAGATGCATTCGAGACACCGGTCAGCACACTCTGGATATCCTTTTCGTCATTCAACAGCGCGGTGATCTTGGTACCCAGCTGAGAGAGCACCTCTTCGTCGATACCCGAAGGTCGCTGGTCAACCACCAGGAGCGACACATAGTACTTCCGCATTTCCCGAGCGATCGTGCCGAAGATGGTCTGTCGCGCCGTGGCCGGATTCAAGAACTTGTGGGCCTCTTCGATCGTAATCACGAGATGGCGCGGTTCATCCTTCGAATCCTGTGAAGCGTAGAACAGCTCGCT
>CAVOEZ010000772.1:0-2679 GCA_963694355.1 Latescibacteria bacterium UBA2968
GACCGGACGCACGACGTGAACTACAAGGGCGTCTATCTCACCACCAAATATGGTCTCGCACAATTCATGGCGCAGGGCGAAGGTGGGGTTATCGTTATTGTTGCTTCGATAACTGGTCTCAACGGATCATCGCGGAATCCATCCTATATGTCAGGGAAGCATGGACTGATCGGACTCACCCGTTTCATCGGCGTGCAGTACGCAAAACACAATATTCGATGCAACAGTGTCTGCCCCGGAGCGCTTGAGCGAACACCAGACTTTGAAGTCCATCCGGATCCTCAGGGACGAAAGAGCAAACTGGAAAACGCCATCCCCCTGGGTCGGCTTGGAACCCCCGAAGACATCGCCCCAACCATCGCTTTCCTTGCCTCGCCTGATGCCGCCTATATCACCGGTGCAAATTTCGTAGTCGATGGTGGCCTTACTGTCACCTGACCCAGATCGGAAGCCTCACATGAAAGCACCCACCACCTGCCCGTCGGTGATCGAGGCCATCGGCCAAACGCCTCTGGTTGAGCTCAGCAGATTCTCCGCCGGAGCGAATGGCACCATCCTTGCAAAACTGGAGTATCTTAATCCGGGATTTTCCAAAAAAGACAGAATCGCCAAACAGATCATCCAGGACGCCGAAGAAAGTGGCGACCTCAAACCCGGGCAGACCGTTGTGGAACTCACCAGTGGAAACACCGGAACCGGTCTGGCAATTGTGTGCGGAGTGAAGGGGTATCCCTTCGTAGCCGTCATGTCCAGGGGCAACTCTGCAGAACGTGCAAGAATGATGAATGCACTGGGCGCGGAAGTCGTCCTGATAGACCAGTTGCCTGGATCTATTCCCGGACAGGTATCCGGTGGCGACCTGGACCAGGTTGAGCAAAAGACTCAGGAAATCGTACTGGAAAGAAATGCCTTTCGTGCGGATCAGTTTACTCTGGAAGGCAATTTTCGTGCGCACTACCTCCACACCGGCCCGGAAATTCTTTCGCAGGCCAACAAGAAGATAGATGCCTACTGCGACTTCGTAGGTTCAGGCGGAACTTTCGCCGGGTGTACGGCTGCGTTCAAGCAAGCCGATTCCACCATCACCTGCTATGTGGTGGAACCCCGAGGAGCCCCTGTGCTTGCGGGCCAGCAGGCGGTCAGCCCGAATCACAGGATTCAGGGCGGCGGCTATTCCCGAAGAGAGCTCCCGTTGTTGTCACGTGGGAACATCGATGGATGCCTTCAGGTTTCTGATAACGATTGTATCGAAGCCGCCAGAAAGCTCGCCGAAACCGAAGGGATTTTTGCGGGATTCTCATCCGGGGCGAACCTCGCAGCCGCTATGCAGCTTCTCGAGAATGAACAGATCCGAACCGTCGCCACCATTATAAACGATTCCGGGCTCAAATATCTGAGCACAGACCTCTGGTCTTGACCTGAATCTTGCTATGAAACCTGAAAAAGAATAAGTTATGACCCTGTCGAATGTCCCGGTCTGGTTCTATAGCCCGAAGGTCTTATGGAACCACGGTCATTAACTTGACGGGGCACGTCCTCGAGGCACTCTTCATGAGAGGGTCGCGAATACCGTAACACTTCGAAAAGCGAGTCATCAGCAGCATGGCCACTACGGAAAACAGTTCTGAAACCGATCATTCAGACAGGGGAAGCCTGTTCCTTGTTGTCGGGCCCAGCGGGGTCGGTAAGAACACCATGATTCGCAGAGCCATCGAGCAGGATTCTCGAATGCGCTACATCCCTTCTCTCTGTACTCGGGAAATGCGTGTATCGGAGAGTCAGGGCAAGCCCTATTGTTTCATCACCAAAGATGAGTTCCTTTCCCAGATCGAAGAAAACAAGCTCCTCGAATGGGAGGAGGTCAACGGGTTTTACTACGGAAGCTCTATCCACGACATAGAAGCTTGCCTCTCGGAAGGACTGGACGCCATCACCGACATGGATGTCTTTGGCGCACATAATCTCCTGCTGAAGCTTCCAGTTGAGGTCTGCACGGTATTTGTCATGGTATCCTCCCAAGAACAGCTCAAGAGGATCACCAGTCGAAACGTCGAAGGCCAGGAAAGTCTTCGCAGGAGACTAGAACGAACCGGCATCGAAACAGATCTCTCAGTTCTCTTTGATTACCTCGTTTACAATGACCAGCTGGAAGATTCGGTAGACCAGGTTCTGTCTATCATAAAGGCACACCGTACCAAACGAGGGCTCATCGAGTTTGCGGAGGAGAGGGGCAGCCTGTATGAGCAAAGGGTCCTGGATTTCAGTGCCGTTTGCAAAGGCGATAATTCGCAGGATCCCCCGTTCGAACTACCCAGAACTGCGGTCGGTGATTTTGAGAGCCTGAATCATGCCTTTGCCAGGCTCATTCGAATGATCAGTTACAAATCCGATCTCGACCTCTCGCCAAAGGATTTCGTGATTGTGTCTCAGAAGGAACGTCGGCCCTCCAACCATGACCATCAATCCTACACCCAGTCGGTGTCAAAAGTAACCGTAGAGACCGCTCGAGTGGAATCCTACCTCAGACTCAAGGAGGCTGTAAGGCTTTACAAGTAAGCCTCAGCATTCCTACTCTTACATCTCCCATAGCCTCGTCGTCCCAAAAAACTCACGTTGCGGCCCTTCCGATCATGAAGTATTGTTATTGAACCAGCATCATATCTCTGTTGTCGGGAGGGG
>CAVOEZ010000773.1:0-2677 GCA_963694355.1 Latescibacteria bacterium UBA2968
GTAACGACACACACTCGTGTGTCGCCCTGCTCGATCACCAGTGCACGAACATAAAGATCATCGAAAATACCTTCAGCCGGACCCTTCCGACCGCCGAATCCACAAAGTGACATCCCGAGCGGAGGGGAGATATTGATCTCTGCAACGCCGCCCTTGTACTCACTCATACCCAGGCCTCCCGCCCTTTTCCGGGGTCTCACCACGTCTGCCATAATATCTAGAACTTCCCATCTCTGGCCTCATATTTGGTGGGTTTACCGAGTGTTCTGCCTTCGCTCTTGACCCATTCCGAAACCCAATGGATAATATCCTTCGAACGCACCCTGGGCGGCCCGAGTAAATCGACCATCGCCTGCGTATTTCCCAGCAATGCCGTAGGGGTCTCCTCTCCCTTCAGAATAGGCTCTACACCCATCAACTCACCCAATTCACCGGCGAGTTTCCGGACCGATAACACCTCCGTACCGGTCATGTTGAGCACCCGCGCAGGACTTTCGCAAAATGGAAAACAACGCGCCAGATAGGCGTTCGCATCACCTTGCCAGATCTGGTTCACATACCCCATGCCCAGATCGATCGGATTGCGATTCCAGATATTTTGTGCAATATCCAATACGATTCCGTATCGAAGTTCTGTGGCATAAAAAAGTCGAATGATGGCGACCTGCGTCTTGTTCCGCTCGGCATAGAATTCTACAAGGCGTTCCCCGCCGAGACGAGACTGGGCATATTCTCCGATGGGAGCCAGTGGAGCCGACTCGTCTGCACCAGCTGAATCGGGACTTGTGAAACGATATACATTTCCCGAGGAGACATAGATGATCTTCGAGTCGGGAAACCGCTGCATCACCTTGGCCGGCAGCAAGGTATTCATTGCCCAGGTGAGAGACTCATTTCCTGTTGAACCGAACTTGTGACCGGCCATCAAAACAATATGTCCGGATTCCGGCAGCCGACGCAGCCCTTCGTCATCCGTAAGATCACATTTCTCCGTCCGAATCCCTTTCGCCTCCAATTCGTCCCTGTCTGACGGATTGGAAAAACGGGATACTCCGATCACACCCTTCGCCCCCGCCCGCACCAGCAACTCGCCAAGTGTGATGCCCATCTTGCCGGCAATGCCCAGGATCATGATATCGCCATCGATCTTTCCGACCGCTTGGGTGACCTCCGGAGAGGGTTCGGTCATCCTGGCGATCAACTCCTCTTCATTTCCAATCCTGTCATTTGTAGAACTCAGATCTGCCATGTTTGCTCCTCGTAATTGTCGCTCTCTTTGCGCCCAGAACCTGGCAAGTTCCAAGCGGCGAAAAATGTACTACTCAAAAAACGGCCTTCCTTTCCTGGCATAGCGTCTTGCAGCTTCCTCATTCAACTCAACACCCAACCCGGGTCCATCGGGAAGTACAATATAGCCATCCTGAATAAGCGGTGGATCGGCCTCAACAAGTTCGTGCCAGTGGGGCCGGTCCACCCAGTGCCACTCCAGAATAAGGAAGTTCGGAACCGCCGCGCACGTGTGACAGGAGGCGATTGTGCCGAGCGGTCCACACACATTGTGCGGGGCAAGCGGGATATAATAGACCTCCGCCATATTTGCAATCTTCCGACCTTCAGATAGCCCGCCGCATTTGGGTAGATCCGGCATGATGATATCCACAGCCTGCTTTTCGATCAGGTCACGGAACCCCCACCTCAGATAGAGATTTTCGCCCGCGCAGATCGGCGTGCTGGTGGACCGCTTTACTTCTCTCATGGCATCGATATTTTCGGGCGGCACGGGCTCTTCGAGCCACATCAGATTGAAACCCTCAAGCGCATTCGCAACCCGCACTGCAGAATGCGTATCGTATCTGCCGTGCATATCGATAGCAACATCCACATCGGGTCCTACAGCCTCCCGGACGGCGGCTACCCGTTCCACCATTTCCGTCAGTTCGCCCGGTGAGGTCGACCAGTTGAACGCATCCAGTTTGTGAGGACTATTTGCATTGTCGATGTCGAATTTTATGGCATTGAAACCCATGGCCACGACTTCTCTTGCCCGTTCAGCATACGACTCTGGAGAATCATCCCTTCCGGCGTGGCAGTCGCAATACAGACGAATGCGATCTCTGAATTTTCCGCCAAGAAGCTGATAGACGGGCACGCCCAGAGCCTTCCCGGCCAGGTCCCACAGGGCGATCTCGATTCCCGTCATCGCCGTAACCACATTGCCAGCCAGAGCGCCGTTGAAAATATACCGATGCCGAATGAGCTCATACAAACGATCTACATTCAAAGGATCCTGCCCTTTGATCATCTCAGCCATATCAGCAACGAGCAGGGCCACACCATCGCCACCATGGATACATTCGCCGATGCCCTCGATCCCTTCGTCTGTGAAAATCTTCACGAAAAGGGAGAATCCATGACCCCCAACTTCAGCAGTTTTGATATCGGTTATCTTCAAAACTCAACCCCAACTGGAAATTTTCGCAGTCATTGGTATGCCGTATACGGGGCACTTGCTTGATTTCCCCTTCAAGTCGCATTCGCCTATATAAACCAGGTCTTCTCTACCTGCTTCACTCAACTCATTGTAGAAATCAGCAGAAACTGCCACCGGCGATGTCAATTCCTTCGTGAGACTTTCCAACCGGGACGCCGTATTTACGGAATCTCCGATCACCGTGTA
>CAVOEZ010000774.1:0-2675 GCA_963694355.1 Latescibacteria bacterium UBA2968
TCGTCCAGAATGTGGGCAAACACCTGAATCTCCGGGTTGATGGATCGAATCACATGAGCGGCAAGAATCGTTCGCTGATCGGGTGAGGAGACCGTGGTCGGGTCTGACCGATCTGGCAGCAAAATGGCATACTTTGCATCACGAATCCTTGCCTGGTCGAGGATTTCATCACGTGTAAAATCACCACGGATGAACCGGATCTCCAGATTCGAATAGGACCGAATTACGGGCTCCATATCTTCAGGCGCCATCAAATTGATGAGTACCACCTCACTGGCGTCACCCTGACTGTTGAGCCGATCCAGCGTTCTGAGGGCTCGCCCATTCCAACCGCAGACAAGCACGTGATTTTCAAATGTAGCGCGCTGCAATCCCTTACCCTCCTGGATTTTTCGGGCAACAAAAATCGACGACACCGTGGCCGTAAACAGGGACACCAGAATGATACTGGAGAACATCAGCACAACGCCCAGTGCCCTGCCGGCTCCGGTAACCGGGAAATGGTCGCCGTATCCAACCGTGGTCAATGTCACCACAGCCCACCAAATTCCATCAGCGGGCGATTTGAACTCCTCCCTGTCGGGAGCACGTTCAAAAATCAGAATGACATTACCGGAAATCAGGACAACCATCACAATCAGTGCGACGATCCAGAACAGCCTGTTCCTGAACAACGACCTGGCCTGGTGCTTCAGTTGCCTGAACGACATCAATGAATCCCGTAGCGACGATTGGAACAATTGAACATCACCCGGCAGCTTCGACTGCCTCATCCACAGAAGCGGAAAGCACACCCAGCCCGTCTTCCAATGCGTCCTGGGTGATGGTGAGGGGAGGAGAGATCTTCACAGTCTGACCCCATGACCCAACGGGCGCAAAGAAAAGGAGCCCCTTGTGAAAGCAGCGCTCCACAATATCGAATGCCAGATCCGGATCCGGCTCTTTCCTTCCCCGTTTCACCATTTGCAGTCCGGCGACCAGACCCTTCCCGGTACAGTTGCCAATCACTTCGGCGTGCCGATCCCTTATGGCCCCGAGCGCCTTCATCAACACGGGCTCCAGACGGGCTGCATTGCCGGCGAGATCCTCCTTAACGATCTTTTTCAGACTTGCCAGTGCGGCGGCGGCGCAAACAGGATTCCCTGTATGCGTGCTCGTCATTGACCCTGCGGGATACAGATCGATCACTTCAGCCCGCCCGATAACTCCTGAAAGCGGTAGCGAGCTACTCACCCCTTTCCCGAAGCATATCAAATCGGGGGTGACCCCGTAATGCTCGAATCCCCACATCTTTCCTGTTCTTCCGAACCCGGCTTGAACCTCATCAAAGATCAGCACGACATCGTGGGCGCGGCACCACTCGGCCAGGGCCTGAACGTATGGAACCGGGGCAAAATCGGGCCCCACACCCTGGTAGGTCTCCAGCATCACGCCGGCAACCTGTGAAGGTGCTAAACCCTTCGCTTCAAGAGATGTACAGAAATGATCAAAATCACTGTTCTCTGTCCAGTATCCATCCGGAAAGGGTACCTGGACTATTGCTGGATCCTCATTCACGATCCAGTCCTTCTGTCCGGGCATACCCCCTGCCTGCTGTGAACCCATGGTGCGACCGTGAAATCCCCGCTCGAAACCAACAAAGCCGATTTTCTCCTTGCCGCCCTTCGAAATCCCGTGGGTTCTGGCCAGCTTTATGGCGTTCTCTGTTGCTTCTGATCCGGTTGTCAGGAGAAACACCTTGTCCAGGCCTTCCGGGGCCAGATCAGCGAGGAAAGAGACCAGCTCCGAACGCTCTTCGCTCGGGAAACAGTAGTTGTGCAGCAAACCGCTGTTTACCTGGTCGATAATCGCCTGCCGGACCTCGGGCGCTCCGTGGCCGGCGTTTGTGACCAGCACGCCCGAACTCCAGTCCAGCCACATATTCCCATATTTATCATATACTTGAACGTCCTCCGCCCTGTCCCAGACCACAGGAGGCTGACCCCTCATGGAAATTGGCTCGACTTCCCTCAAATTCTCCAGTATCGACAGCGACTCCGGGGCAGGAATTGAAGTAACGATCTTTCTGTATTTCGTATCCACTTTGGGCACTTCTCGAGGTATAATACTGAACTCCTTACCCATCACATCCTCCAGGTAGACCACACATTGTCATCGTCGAATACCGACCGCCTACAGAGGCCGATCGTAGATCTTCTCGAACACGGCCTCGGGACCCTCGTCTACTCTGTTGGGATCGATAATCGTAACTCCGTCATCACCAAACCTGGCCGTAACCGGTGCTCCTTTGCCCTCTTGCATATACTTGAAATTCAGGTCCCGGACCAGTCGTGCCGCATGCACGATGGCCACCGTGATCCTGCCATCCTCCGGTGTGGGGAAAATGCCATTCACATCCTCCAGAGACTCCCCAAGGAATTTGATTCGGCATGCCGCCACCAGGCCCACGGTAATGCTGTCGACACCATATCCGACATAGACCTGCGAATCATCCGGACGTTTTACATCCCGCGTCATGTGGTTGTTCACCGTACGGCTACCGCCACCATTCCACCAGAATCGAAGTCCCCTGTATTGCTGATCAGACTCCACCTTTCCATCGGTACCAACGATCTCGTGCCCCTGGTTCACAGGCCCCTCGAAGTCATCCGGCGTAACCCAGTTATTGTGAAAGT
>CAVOEZ010000775.1:0-2667 GCA_963694355.1 Latescibacteria bacterium UBA2968
CACGTTGTGACACGTTTTCGAGAAATCGGTCGCGGAGTTCGGCACTTGTTCCGAGCAAGGCTGTGGTCAGGTCTTTGCCATCGATTTCACGAAGAATCATCTGGATTTCACGGTCTGTGAGTTTGGCGACATCTTCGAACGAAAATGTCCAGGAAGATACAGGGATCTCCGGTTCCGGTGTTCTTTCGCCAAGCGTTTCCAGGACAGTTTTCTGCGCATCCGGTGGGAGGTCTGCCATCAAGCCTTCCAGGTTAAGCTCCCTGGGATTCGAATTGTATGTAGCGATCGATTCCTTGAGTTTTGACATGACCGACCCGACTCGCTCTACAAGTTCTGTATCCACGGAGAATTCCTGTGTGCGAGGAGGGAATTCAGCCTTCGGTTTTCTGGCAGGTGCAGTGTGTGTTCTCTGTTTGGGCGGGAGAAAGAGGTTTAGCTTTTGCTCGATGATCCGCGGGTTGTCCCCCGACTGAATGCACATGACGCCTTCCATTACCATTCGTTTCTGGAGGCACTCGTGCTGTGATGCCAGGATGAGTTTTTTTCTGAATCCCAACGAGAACAGCAGGGCAAGGACCAGTCCGTAGAGCAAGGGATGTGCTGCTTGAGAGACAATGCCGAGCGCACTTTCGGCAGGATTCAACGCAAGCAAGATCAAGGCGCCGATGACACCAAAAATCGCGAAGTTGTTCCCAAGTGTACGCAACAGTTCGTGGGCAAACTCGTGCCGGTGTTCGATTCCCTCCAGTTCGGTTTCCAAAATAGCCTGAATCAACTCAGGCTCCGTACCGTCCACAGCGAGCCGAATGCCAGTGATCGCAAACCCGTCTTTGCTCTCACGAGCAGCGGTCTCCAATGCGAGAATACCCGCTCTGCGTGCGATCTCTGACATTCCGACCATCATCTCGACAGTGGGCGCAAGTGTCGGCAAGCCAGCTACCAGGGCCTTGGTTTTGAGATTTAGTAAGTTCAGGATGGACCGGAACGGGAAGACCACAAGGGTAGCGGCAAGTCCGCCAAGCAGGACGAACAGGAGGGGTGTCCAATGGATGAGATTTCCGAGTTGTCCTCCTGCCCCATTTGCCAGTACGGCGAACTCAGCGATCAATCCGACAAGGGTAGTGAGATCTATATCGCGCCCCCTTCTTGAAATGGCATGGCGGGCTATGGACTCCGGGGCATTTCTGGAGCCCATTCGGTGGTGCGGATGTGAGACCGTGGTGCAGCGTGTATCGGAATTCCTTGATGAGGAGGTGCGATTTCACCTTCACTAGTACACTCATCTGTTCGAAATAATGTACTCAGCCACGCCGATCATGGTGTCTGTTTTGATCCGGTGACGATTTTTGTCGAGGTGATCCACCAGTCCGTTGAACGCTTTGTTATCGATGGCGAGGTGCTGACCTCCCACGCCGTGCATGCAGATGATGGCCCACTGACCCTCGTCTGCAGCACCTTCGATATAGGCGATCATCTCCTCTGCGGTATTGCCCTCCACTGCCCAGGACCAGGCGTAGGAAAGGTCGACGAGTTCCGGATAATTTGGTCGCTCGCCCCAGCCTCGGGCAGCCTTGAATCTCTTTGCGACCACAGGAACGTAAGACGCTCTGCGCTCTCCCGCACCTACGTAGGACTGGTAACAAGGATAGCAGAATGTGCGGCTGCCATCCTGTTCGGGAAACAATTCATTCAAGGCATCCGTGGCGTCGTCTATGGTCTGCGCGATATCCTCCAGTTTCATCTTCTCCAGACAGAATCCTTCTTTGCTAAATTTGAAATTACAGGCACACGGGTGTTTCGTGGTGTGATTGCCGATCTCGTGGCCATTGCGAGAAGCGTCTTGCCATCTGGGCACCAGATCCTCCCAGTCAGGCCGGCGGCCCGGATTTACGTAAAACGTTCCCTTCAGGTCATGGTTATCCAGGCAGGGAATGGCGTTGTCCAACTGGGTGAGGGCACCGTCATCAAAGGTGAGCGATACTGCGCCCTGGATGTCCTCGGACCAGAAATTAGAGTCAGACATGTGGTTTCCTATTCAGTGGGTAGAATACCGACATCGCGACCCTGTCGATACGCAATGGCGTCGTCAATCATTCGGTAGATGTCATACTGCGGTCTAAAATTGAGGATGTCCCTGGCCCTTGAGAGATCGAACTCATAAAAGGTAGGGATTTGCGGCGAACTGGCTTCGATCCAGGGAATGTCGAGTTTCTCTGACAGGTAGGGCACGGCATCATCCCACGTAAAGGGACGGGGCCCACCCAGCTGAATCGTTTTCCCCACCGCCTCCGGATTATCCAGGGCGCCAGCACACCCGCTTACAATGTCGCGAACTTCCGCGATATGTTTCTTGTAGGGTCGGTCGTTTTCATCTTTGAGGACAACCAGACGCTCCTCGCCCTGCCAGAGTTTAGAAAATTCGGGTCTGTCTTTGAATTTGCTGAGATAGAATTGCGGGAAATCCAGTATTTCGCCTGCCCCCACCACCAGGCAGAACCGCAGGACTGTTACAGGAAGGTGATAGGTTCGCCAGTATCCGAGGCACAGTTCCTCCCCGGCGGATTTTGACAGGGCATACCAGCCTTTCGGGTTCCTCTGGACAGTGCTTTCTTTCAGGGGTTCTTCCATGCCTCCGGGGACATATTTTTCAAGGACTGCATCTGTGCT
>CAVOEZ010000776.1:0-2661 GCA_963694355.1 Latescibacteria bacterium UBA2968
CGGTAAAACAGACCGAAATCGTCTCGCCAATCCAGGTGGCGCAAAGAGGGTTTGAGCGAGCCCTGACCCTGGATTGGATCCATTCACAAATAGAGTCGGCCATCGAGAGCGGGGCACTCGGAAAACCGGTTCACGAATTGAATCCCGGGTCCCTGTCCATTCCTGTTCACTTCGGTCTCTCTCTGATAGAAACATGGAGATTCCAATTCGACAGAGGGCACCGAATCGAGATTCCACGTGCGCTTTGGAAAAGATTGATGCCATACTCGCGGTTTCCTGACCATTTTCTCTCTTAACAGGCTGTTTTCCGGATCTGGAACGTGCTATGTCTTCCAGGGATAAATTGATCAGGGGAATGATTACCGCTGCGATATTCATCATATTCTGGGTATGGTACTATAGCAAATGACACCCGAAAATGGTGTTCTTCGTCAGGTATAAACTTTTGTGGAGATTTGAACATGCTTCTGAAATTTCGATTAATCGTTGGCCTGTTGAGTATTGCCGCACTTGTTTCGTGTGCCCCCCGGACCGATCCCGATCTCATTCTGGCTGCAAAAAAGGGGGATGCAGAAGCTGTCAAAGAGCTGCTGGCCGAGGGTGTCGATGTTGATGAAAAGGGGATTCTCGGCACGACACCTCTGATGGAGGCTGCCAAGAAGAGTTCGGCCGAAGTGGTGAAGCTCTTGCTGGAGGCGGGCGCCGACGTCCATATCGATAACTATACTCGCAACGCGCTGCACGCTGCGGCAATTAAGGCCGATACCTCAATTGTGGAAATGCTTCTGGATGCCGGTGCGGATATCCACGCACGAGATCTGGATGACAATACGCCTTTGATTTTTGCTGCCGACAAGGGACTGAAAGCGATCGTTCAAGTGCTGTTGAACAGGGGCGCACGGGTGAACGATCGGACGATGGCCGGCTGGTCCGCACTTACTTTTGCGGCTTATATGGGCCACCAGGAAGTGGTGGGGGTATTGATCGACGCAGGCGCCGATATTGAGGTAAAGGCAAGAAACGGGATGACACCGATCAGGCTTGCCCAGTATCGGACCAAGACAGAGGTGGTGAAGATGCTCGAAAGGGCGGCCAACCGGCGGTAAAGTCCGGTGTCCGGAGTCCGATGTCCGGGCGGGCTGGAGAACCCGCGGGCAATCGTTTAGAGGATCGAAAAAGCCCTTCATCCATTTCAGTCACAGCCTCTGCAAGCGTGCCTACTCTGGAGAAGGGCTATTGGGCCTTGGCAGATTCCATACCAAGGCTGCTGTTAGTATCGGAACTAATGGGTAGATTCAATGTGGCCGTGGTCACAGAGACAAGATGATAAGGATTATAGCTGGCATGAGATCTCGGCAACATTTTGGGTCACAGACCGGTCTGATGGCTGAAGCCTCACAGTCCGGTGATTTAAAATCATCAAATGACAGTTGTAGATGGGGCCCGGTTGACCCCAAGCTGACGGAGGTAGTGAATCCAGTGCGCGTTCTTGACGAATTTTGCTTCGCGGGGATACCTAGTCTGGCATATGATTCGGCCCCTTCAAGGGACTCGTGTGCCCAAATCGCACCAGGAGGCAATGCCTAAGACATTTGTATAATACTGATATTCAATGCGTTAGGCTGCGAGATTGCTTCTCGTGGCCTGTTTTTATTTGTGCCAAAAAAATTAAAAATTGAAGGATTTGACATGACGATTCTGGATGTCAATAACGTGACCAAACTGTTCGGCACCCGTGTGATTCTCGACCAGGTATCGTTCAAGGTCAACAAAGGCGAGAAAATCGGCTTGATAGGGGAGAACGGGTCGGGTAAGTCCACACTCCTCAAGATGATTGTAGGGGAAGAACCCATCGATGATGGCGTGATCAGTTCACCGGAGGCCACACGCACCGGTTATCTTGCCCAAAATCTCTCATATGGTGACAAAAATACGGTCTACCAGGAGATTATGACGGTATTCAATGCAATCAAGTCACTGGAAAAGGAGCTTCAGGAAGCAGAGGCAGGTCTGGGATCTCTGGAGGGATCTGTTCTGGAAGCCGGTCTGGCCCGATACAGCAAGTTGGCAGAACGGTTTGAGCAGGAAGGCGGGTATCAGTACGAACATCGCTCTGACGCTGTCATCGAGGGTCTGCGCCTTGTGGCCATGAAGTCGCAGAAGATGGATTCTCTGAGCGGAGGAGAAAAGAATATTGTCGCACTTGCGAAGGTCTTGCTCGCAGAGCCGGATATCCTGCTGCTGGATGAACCCGCTAATCATCTCGATTTCGAGGGTCTGGCCTGGCTCGAGGCATTCCTGAAGACCTGCGACCAGACGGTGATCCTGGTTTCGCACAATCGCTATCTGCTCGATCGCGTGGCAGGTAAAATCGTGGAGATCGAGGATTGCGGCGCCGGCGTGTTCGAGGGGAACTACTCATCCTATCGTGCCAGGAAGATGAGAGACCTGATCAAACAGAAGGCGGCGTATGAGGACCAGCAAAAGGAGATTCAGAGACTCGAGGCGATGGTAAAGCGGTTCGAGCATTGGGCCCACATTACCGACAACGTCCGTCACGCCAGACAGGCGCGGAACAAGCAGCGGGTGATCGACAGGATGGACCGAATCGGTAGGCCAGGGCTTGACAGGGGCAAGATCGATCCGAGTTTCGATTTCAGG
>CAVOEZ010000777.1:0-2656 GCA_963694355.1 Latescibacteria bacterium UBA2968
CTATCGGATCTGCCGAAGATCCGCGAACTCGAGGAGCTTCTCCGCGAAGAAGAGGCCAAAGGAGAAGAGGGTTCCCTTCTGGGCGATCTGTTCAGACCTGAGGAAAAGGATTCGGTTGATGAAGAAGACACAACAGGAGCGACTGAACCGGTTTCTGGCTCGGGCGGGCGTGGCGTCTCGGAGGGGGAGCGACAAGTTGATCCAGACGGGCCGGATTCAGGTTAACGGGCAACTGGTGGAAGCGCCCGGCGTATTGATTGAACCGGGCACCGACCTGGTTCAATACGATGGACTGCCCGTTGCACCCCCGGAAGTGTCGACATATGTGTTGTTGAACAAACCTGCCGGGTATCTGGTTTCAGCGAAAGACCCTCACCATTCCCAGACTGTATTCCACCTGCTCGAAGGCATATCCGTTCGACTGTTCCCAGTTGGCCGTCTGGATCTCGATACCACGGGCGTCTTACTGCTGACAGACGATGGAGACCTGGGTTACAGATTGACGCATCCACGGTACGGTATCCAGAAAGTTTATCGGGTAACCGTGAGAGGTGTCCCTTCATCAGCTACCCTGGATCAGCTCCGCGAGGGTGTGGATATCGATGAAGGACGCACTGTGCCCGCAGAAGTGCGAGTAGTAAAATCAGAAGGCGGGAATGGGTTGCTCGAGATCGTGCTCAAAGAAGGACGCAAACGGCAGGTCAAACAGATGTGTGCCTCAGTTGGGCATCGGGTGCTCAGTTTGGACCGCACGAAATTTGCAGGGTTAGAAAAAGGAATCCTGAACAGAGGTGGCTGGCGGTATCTGCAGCCTGAAGAAGTTTCCCGGCTTCAGGGTCTGGTGGGGTTGGGCGTAAAAGGGAGTGCTTAGGTGAGTGGCGGGATCGTGGTGGCCATCGATGGCCCGGCTGGATCCGGTAAAAGCACCACTGCCAGGGAAGTCGCGAAACGACTTCGATATCTTTACCTTGACACGGGTGCCATGTATCGTGCCTTGGCGCTGTCTGTTTTGGCCTCCAATATCGAACCAGACGATAAATTTGAGGTGAGTGCTCACGCCAGGCGGATCGAGATCGCCTTCGATGTCTGCGAGGGGCTTCAGCGTGTATTCAAAGACGGGGAGGATGTAAGCGAGAGGATCCGCACCCCCGTTGTCTCCGATGCCGCATCCCGGGTGGCCGTGCATCCGTCGGTAAGGGAGGTCCTAATTTCAAGGCAGCGAATCATTGGGAGAGATGGTGGGATCGTTCTGGAAGGCAGGGACACTGGAACGGTCGTTTTTCCCGATGCGGAACTGAAGGTATTCCTGGTTGCTGATGTCGAAGAGCGGGCTCGCCGAAGGGTTGAAGAAATGGCTCTGAAAGGCGAGGTTGCAGAATTGTCAGTTCTGATGCAGCAGATCCGGGAGAGAGATGCAAGGGACAAAGAAACCCAACTGCGCAGCGGCGGGTGGCCCGCCAGCGATGCGATTCAGGTAGATACCACAGGATTGGCCATCGAAGACCAGGTGAAACGGGTTCTGGCACTGGCGATCGAACGGGGTGCGGAATTGCCGTCTGGCACCGGGGTCCACAGATGAGTTTCTATCGGGCGTGCTGGATTTTCGCCAGGGGATTGTGTGCGTTTCTGTTCCGGCTCAAGGTCGAAGGCGGCACGCACGTTCCAGTTACCGGCGGGTTGATCCTGGCCTGCAATCACGCCTCTTACGCGGATCCAGTTTTTATCGGGGTTGCAACAGGAAGGGAACTTTTTTATCTTACTAAGCGAGAAGTGTTTCCGGTTCCCGTCCTCGGGTGGCTTATTCATAAGCTGAATGCCCTGCCCATCGACAGGTCCCGCGGCGACAGGCGGGCGCTGACAACGGTGGAGAAGCGGCTGAAAGGGGGAGGGGCAATGTTTCTTTCCCCGGAGGGAACACGTAACAAGACAGGAAAGCTGCTGTCGCCCAAAGCGGGTGTTGGAATGCTGGCATACAGGGCTTCCGTACCAATCGTCCCTGTCTGTATTTTGGGCACGGCCAACATCTGGGGCAGCCTGATAGGATTGAGCCGCGTGGTGGTCCGTTTCGGACATCCCATCCGGATTGATCAGGGTCAGTACAATGGCAGTCGTAAAGAAGCGTATCAGGCAATAAGCAATGAAGTTATGCACCAAATCCAGGAATTGAATCAGGCGCACCGGCAAGCCGGCTCGGTGGTGCCTGAATCCGCAACAAAGTGAAAGTCCGGCATACGTGGTGGGCTCTGCCCACTTGAACCTTTATCCAAAAGAGAGTAGCAGTTGACTCTCTTGCGTTGGGTTTTGCCCTGGTTCTTTTTATGGGCAAGGAGGATGTTGTCGAATGGCTGAAGAGGAAAATCTGAAATCGTTGGAGACCGATCAGGCCACCGCCGTGCTCAGTCCGGAGGAGGCGCTGGACGCCTTGGATGACCGCGAATATTCCGATGAGGAATTCGCGTCTATGATGAGTCTGTACGAAGACACCATGAGCAATATTACGGAAGGTG
Organism: Latescibacteria bacterium UBA2968; assembly: GCA_963694355.1. Lineage (GTDB taxonomy): Bacteria > Latescibacterota > UBA2968 > UBA2968. Next base: position 2,508 of record CAVOEZ010000777.1, read on the forward strand.
AGATCGTACAGGGCACCGTCCTTGCTGTAGATGACAGCATCGTGGTGGTTGACATTGGCTTCAAATCTGAAGGAACCATATCGCTTTCGGAGTTCAGCGACCCTTCCGAAGTTGAGGTTGGTCAGGAAGTGGAAGTCTACCTGGAGAAT
>CAVOEZ010000778.1:0-2654 GCA_963694355.1 Latescibacteria bacterium UBA2968
CTTGATCCAGGATGTTCCAATATATAAATCCGTTGATTTAACCCTTGTAAATGCTTAGATTGCAGCTGCCTCCGAGAGCCGACGCAAACGGTTGTTCGACAGCTCATACTTATGGCGGATTCTCGCCTTAATTCTGACAAAAGGTAGAGATGGGCACGGTTGCGAGTCCGATTGAGTCCGAACGGCTGGATCGTCCGGGAACCAAAAAGCAGAAGCTGAAACGCTTCAGGCCGGTCCGCTTGTTCCGCCGCGTGCTGAAACGTGTTGTGGATCACGACTGTAATGAAATTGCAGGTGAAATGGCGTTTGATTTTGCGTTTTCTATTTTTCCTGCTGCCCTGTTCGCGGCAACCTTGGCCGGTCTTTTGGGGATCACTCCCGAGTTTGTAGCCAATTCACTAGATGTTCTGGGTATTTTTCTTCACGAGGTTGTTCGGGGCATGGTGGAGGACAATGTCCGAAGCCTGGTTGCATCCAGTTCAAGTAATCTGCTGACCATCGGATTTCTGGGTGCGATCTGGGTCTCGTCCAGTGCAATTTCTGCTACCATCAAGGCTCTGAACCGGGCCTACGGAGTTACGGAAACCAGATCATTCTGGATTCGACGCACACTTTCGGTAGGCCTGATGTTCGGGGTTGGCTTCAGCATGGTTGTGGCATTCAACCTGCTTTTTCTGGGTGAGTGGATCGAAGCCCAACTATTGATGAGACTGGGGCTGCAGCATCTCTTGCCCTCACTTGTGGCCTACCTGAAGTGGCCGATCGGATTCCTGAGCGCCATTTCGATGGCAGGTCTGTTATACAGATTGGCCCCGAACTGTCGACCCAGGCTGCTCGGCGTTCTTCCAGGAGCAGCGCTATTCGCACTCTTGTGGTTTTTTCTGTCCCGGGCGTTTGGTGCGTATGTGGCAAATTTCAGCTATTACAACTTTGTAACCGGCCTTCTGGGTGTATTCATCGGCTTCCAGCTCTGGATTTATCTGACAGCCTTTATTCTGCTGGTGGGCGGGGAGTTGAATGCGGAACTGGCCGCAATGAAGATGCGGAACAGAGAGCGTATTTTTGAATGAGATGGACTTGCTCAACTGTATGAATCTGGAAGGGGAGTCATGACCACGTTGTTTGGTTTTCTTGGATTCAAACTGATCAGTTTTTTTGTTCAAACCTGCAGGATGTTCGCCTATTTCACGAGATGTCTGGGTGAAATGCGCAACGTTTACTTCTACCGGCGTCAAATTGTAGAACAGTGCCACGCCATCGGTGTGAATTCACTTTCCCTGGTTATTCTAGTATCCGCGTTCAGCGGAATGGCGGTTTCGATTCAGATGGCCTACCAGATGGAAGAGTATGTTCCTGACTACATGGTGGGCAGTATTGTGGTAAGGTCGGTTGTGCTGGAGCTTGCACCTATACTTATGGGTCTTGTTCTGGCGGGAAGGGTAGGTGCGGGCATCGCATCGGAAGTTGGAACCATGAAGGTCTCAGAACAGGTAGATGCCCTGACATCAATGGCAGTCGATCCAGTCGGATATCTTATGATGCCACGGCTTCTGGCAGGGCTTACTATGATTCCGGTTCTTGTTGTATTCTCTTCATTCGTATCGATTTATGCCGGCTTCGTGATGGCGATCGTCAAAATGGATATTACGGTCGCAGATTTCGTAAAAGGAATGAAACTGGACTTTCAGCCCTATGACGTCGTCGTGGGACTGGTCAAATCGGTGGTCTACGGAGGGCTGATTACGTTCATAGGCTCATACGCCGGGTTGAGAGCTGAGGGGGGGGCACAGGGGGTCGGAAGAGCTGCGACGACAGCGGTGGTAATCTCCTCGGCGCTAATCCTGATCCTCGACTACTTCCTCACCCACGCATTGCTGTACTGAAGGCAGGAAGACAATGCAGTCAAACGGAATCGCGATCCAGTTCGAAGGGGTCTACAAGCAGTTCGACCACCTGGAAGTTCTCAAAGGAATGAGCCTCAACGCAAAATGGGGTGAGGTTACGACCATCCTTGGTCCAAGCGGGTGTGGAAAAAGCGTTACACTCAAGCACATCATAGGGATCGAAAGAGCAAATCGTGGCCGGGTGATAGTTGCCGGGCACGATATGAACACCATAAACAAGAAGGATCTCACTGGTCTTCGCAAACGCATAGGAGTATTGTTCCAGTCCTCTGCGTTATTTGATTCTATGTCTGTAAAGGAAAATGTCGCCTTCGGTTTGCGAATGCACACAAACATGACCGAAGCAGAGATTTCCAACAGAGTCCACGTTTGTCTTTCGGCTGTGAAGCTCGATAAAAGTGAAGACACGATGCCTGTTGAGCTCTCGGGAGGCATGAGAAAAAGAGCAGCTTTGGCCAGAGCCATTGCTATGTCACCGGATTTTATTCTTTATGACGAGCCGACCACCGGGCTCGATCCCAGTACGGCGAATGTGGTAGGGGAGTACATTGTGAAGCTTCAGAATGAACTCGATGTTACATCCATTGTGGTAACTCATGACCTGAATCTGGCAAACCAGATTTCAGACAGCATTGCACTGCTATTCGAGGGCCGAACCGCCATTCAGGGCGCGCCTGAGGAAGTGGCCAGCAGTGGTAACGAGAAATATGACCTTTTCGTATCTGGAAAAATCTGACAGGGGAGAAAGAT
>CAVOEZ010000779.1:0-2654 GCA_963694355.1 Latescibacteria bacterium UBA2968
ATCCAGCACCATCTGGTCGTAACCTCCTCCGCATTCCGGATAACCGTCTGCAAGCTGGCCCTTGGAATTAAGGGTCACTTTCTGCCACAATCTCGGAAGGTGGATTGCACCCAAAGGACCGGCTACACCCGAACTGATCAAAGGAACTGTACCCGCCATTTTGTATCTCCTTTAAATATATGTAAAATATGGACAAAATGTATGTCTATCCGTGAATTTTCCGATCACCTCCTTATCGTTCACGAATGACCGCACATCGATCGAATAGTTTGCACAACCAATTTAAAAACCAGAAGATAAATAATGTACACGTCAACATGAAAAACCGGTAGCGATACCCGTGAAGTAGAACAATGGGATTGGGGGTTGACAGCGTTGCGAAACCCGCTTACAATGGACCTTGAGCATCCAGGCCGAACAACACCGCACCTTCGGGGGAAAAAAAATGGAATCTGCATACCTTGGCAGCACTGGAATTGAAGTCTCCAGACTCTGTTTCGGCACCGGCACAAACGGTTGGAACGGACGCTCCAACCAGACAGACCTCGGGCTGAAAGGATTGTCCGATCTGTTGTGTTACGGCCACAGTCGCGGAATAACGTTTTGGGACACTGCAGATCAATACGGAAGCCACCCTCACGTTGCTGACGCGATCCGGAATGTGGGAAGAAAGTCCGTGGTCATTGCCTCGAAAACCTGTGCAAAAACTGCAAGGGAAGCGGAAAACGATGTGTCCCGATTTCTGGAGGAGCTCGAAACAGATTATATCGATATCTTGTTGATGCATTGTCTGACAAACAAGAACTGGCCGGATTCGTACTCTGGGGTCATGGAAGTTCTTGAACAAAAAAAGAAAGCGGGGGTGATTCGGGCCCACGGTGTGTCCTGTCACGATTTCGGAGCGTTTGAAATGGCTGCACAAACGTCGTGGGTAGATGTCGTACTCGCCAGGATCAATTATGCAGGCAAACATATGGATGGACCACCCGAGAAGATCACACCCATCCTGGAGCAGATGGATGATGCCGGAATCGGTGTTTATGGAATGAAGGTCGTTGGCTGTGGAGAACTGGGCAGCAATGCCCGTGACGCGATCCATTTTGTGCTGGATCTGCAGGCCATCGATTCCATCACAGTGGGGATGAAAAACACTCGGGAAGTTGACGAGAACATCGGGTGGGTAGAATCCCACGACCGAACCCTTACCCCTGCCTGAAGCCTCCTGGAAAAGAAAAAGGGGGAGGAAAATGCCTCCCCCTTTTTTCATGTTGATTTGTCTCTGACCTAGTTCACGCGTTTTTTTTCTGACAGACGAGCAATCTCGTCCCTCAATCGACCTGCCTCTTCGTACCGTTCCTGTTTGCTCGCTTTTTCCATTTCCTTCCGGAGTGTTTCGATCTTGCCCTCGGGCTTGATCAGCAGTTCCGGATCTGGCTGTTCGATATCGTCCAGGGCCTCTTCCACCGCCATCAGCATTTCCTTGTCCGTGTCGTCAATGTCGGGCAATTCCCATTCTTCAGGCATCACCAGATCTTCTCCTTCAATCTCTGGTTCTGCCTGCCCTTCCTTGTAACCAGCCTCCATCAGAACCTCTTCGGACATGAAAATCGGCGCCTTGTATCTTAGCGCAAGGGCGATACTGTCGCTCGGGCGTGCGTCCAGACGCAGTTGCTTTCCACGATTCAGGAGGACAAGCTCGGCGCAGAAAATACCCTTCTTCAAATCAACGATTTCTACCCGCTCAACCTGACCGTCGAACTGATCCAGAATGGTTCTGACAAGATCGTGCGTGAGAGGCCGCATCGGGGGCTCGCCCGTGAGTGCTGAGAATATCGACATCGCCTCGGTCATTCCGATTACCATAGGAATCACCATCTGGTGTTCGACACTGCGGAGCCAGATCATTTGTTGTTTCGATTTCTGATCAGGTGTCAGGCTGGTAATAGAACGTTCCATATCCACCGTCATTTCAATCATTTGCCCGATTCCCCATACACTACTTGAAGGTCACGAAAGGGTCTGCCGATGATCACTTGCAAAACTTAATATATTTAATTTGAACCCGATCAGCAAATCCAATTCTCCGAACTCTGGATTCATCAGAGAAAACATGCTCCTGCTGCATGTGAATGTAAAATACTGTTTACAAATATTTCAGGTTACACATCAGAGAAAACCAACTGACGGCACATTTCCTCGAGTTGTTCCGCACTTCCGGGAGCCACCCGGGACCAAACCCCGGCGGTAACTTCGTATCCACCTTCGTTATATGCATTCAGGGTCGGAAAATAACCCAGCCATCCGTTGGCATTCCCGGCCACAAAATCAAGACCCGACTTTTTCAGTCGCACTCCCGTTTCAACAAACACCTCGCCAGGCAATGCCATCCAGCACAGATCTCCCAGACGCATCAGCTGGATCTCCCCACTCAAAGAACCTTCGGAAAGCTTCTTCGCCAACCTGAGCAGCCTTTGGTTCACCGGTGTGTCGGCCTCCCTCACCGCTTCACGTGCCTCAGCCAGGCCAGGGCAGGGTCTTGAAGAAAAGGCAACGCTCTTCCTGCTCGAACTGACATTGTAACGGTGACACGCTTCTTCCGGTTTCAGATCGGAGATCTCGCGAAGCGCCGCATCCGCCAGGATGCCCCCGAGCTT
>CAVOEZ010000780.1:0-2653 GCA_963694355.1 Latescibacteria bacterium UBA2968
GTATCGGTGTCCACGCCATCCAGCAGCAGTTTGGCCGCACCGTAGTCGAGTGTGAGCGGGCATAACGTGAAACTCTTTCCCGCGAAAAGCACCAACCCGATCCGATCGCCCTCCAGAAGATCAATGAACGCCTTGATCTCGAACAATGCCCGGGACATCCTGTTCGGTTTAATATCCTCCGCCAGCATGCTCAGTGACGTGTCCAGAGCGATCATTACATCGACACCCCGTCTGTGCAACAGTTCCATTTTTATGCCGAACTTTGGTTGCGTCAGCGAAAGCACCAGAAAGCACAATCCCGCCACGATCAAAGCAGCTTTCGTACTCTGCCTGACCCAGCTCGTTGCCGATGTTAGCTTCTCCATCAATTCTGGGCTGCCGAAACCCGCCAACGCTCGTCGCCTTTTTCGAAAGGACCACATATAGAAGGCTGCTGCCGCGGGTATCAGGAGCAGGAACCAGAATGCCTGGGGATCGCCGAACCTCATGCGCGCCCTGCTCTCATCTTTTCTATGTTCAAGGATGGGTTCAAGGTATTCTCCTGAATCTCGTGTTGGCCATCAGGATCTCCAAACCCAGCAACAGTAAACCAGGCCATAGAAAATTGGGGAAGAGTTCCGCATAGTTCACATAGTCCCTAGTTTTTATTTCAGTTTGTTCCATTTCTCCAATTTCATCGTAGATTTCGCTCAGCTTCTCATTGCTAGTCGCCCGGTAATATCTTCCGCCGGTCAATTCTGCAACCCGCTTCAGTGTGTCCTCATCGATCTCGACCTTGACCTGGACTTGCCTGGGACCAAAAAAGCCACCGGCCACCTCCTGCGTTATGGTGCCTTCGCTTCCTGCTCCTATGGTATAGATCCGTATACCCAGAGCCTTTGCTGCATTGGCAGCAGTCAAAGGATCGATCTCCCCTTTGTTGTTTACTCCGTCCGTCAGAAGAATTACCACTTTGCTTTTGGCCACCGACGAGCGCAATCGATTCACTGCAGTGGCGATCCCGGTTCCAATTGCCGTGCCGTCCCAGGACTGATCCGCAAGCTGGATCTGATTCAGGAATCCCAGGAAGATCCCGTAGTCGAGTGTGAGTGGACATTGCATGTAGCTCTCACCTGCGAACACAACCAGCCCAAGCCTGTCGTTCGTGCGAGTCTCCACAAACTGTGCGACCACCTCCTTGCTAACCTGGAGTCTGGTCCTGGACGGATCCAGATCTTTGTACTCCATACTTCCGGATACATCAAGGGCGAGCACAATATCGATGCCATCGGTCAGGATCTCTCGGCCCTCACGCCCCGATTGAGGGCGTGCAAGCGCGAGAACCAACAGGACCAACGCCAAACATCTGAGAACGATCAGACTGTGACGAAGTCGAAGGGTAAAGGATGGCCCAATTCTCTTGAGCAGGTACGTGGAGGAAAATCGTATGCTTCCTCGCTTCCGGCGCTCGCGGTAAACATACCGGTAAACCAGGAAGGGGATAAACGCCAGAAGGAGCAGCATGGCGGGATCCTGGAACCGAATCATTTTCCGACCTCATCCAATTGATTCTGCCGACCAGATTCGGAAACATGCTGAATACTTTCATCGATATCCTTGATCAAATTTTCAGCCTTGTAGTATGCCTCAATCGCCATCTCTTCCCTGGGCCTGAACTTGGCAAACTTAACCAGGTCCGCCTCGGAAAGAAAGCGCTCGACCAGAACAACCTGGTCCTCGGTAAGAGCTGTGACGTGCAGGTCTCGAGCGACCTCGAATGTGGTACGCTCCATGGCTTCGACACCGATCCGATCCTCCAGATATCTCCGGGCGAGTTCCGACAGAAGGCTGTAATATCGCTTGTAATCTCCTTTTTCAATCAGTCCCATTCGGGAGATCTTCTTTAATTCCTCCAACCAATCGATTGGTACCGAAGAAAACTCAATGGGTTTCTTCCTTCTGATAACCCGTTTCACAAGATACAATGCCGCAACACAAATGAGAGCTGCCGCCGCCCAGAACCAGTATCCGGACCTGTCCACATCGTGATCTACATTCTCTTCAGGGGCCTTGATATCTTTTATATCATCAATGCCTTCGACTACGCTTTTCACGGTAACTGTGATCGGGTTGGTCGCCACGCGGCTTGTATCCCCCGTATTCGTCGAAACCAAAACCTGTAATGGAGGAATCTCCAGATCCCCGGTCTCATAGCTCGAGATGACGTAATCCGTGATCTCCTCTATGGTGCCATTCTCAAGCGTTTTAACTATCGGGTTCTTGGATTCGAGAATTCTGAAACGACCAGGAAATCCGCTTTCTTGAATTAGAAGAACTGCCTTTTGATCTGCTTGTTTCCGAATTCTGATGCGGAAGGTCAAGGACTCGGCGACAGATACAGTATCCCGATCCACACCCGTTTGAACAATAACCGACGCATCACAGTGTCCTTTGCCCAGCAACTGGAGCAAGAGTGCCAAACATAGAGTGATCAGAGGTCTCATGCTTAGCTCATATCCCCGTTTTTGGCATTTCGCCCAACTTTATGGTGTCGGGTTCAACAACTTCCGGGATAACCGAAATCAGTTCGAGTTTCATCCTCAACAGATCGCTCAACTCAATTTCCACCACTTGCGGCCGATGGAGCGCAACGGCATAGATAATCCGGTGCTTT
>CAVOEZ010000781.1:0-2652 GCA_963694355.1 Latescibacteria bacterium UBA2968
TACTTCGGCTTCCTCTACACCCAGGATTCCTGCAACCGTCTCCGCGGCACCGAGGAGCACGTCCGTCTCGAAAACGCGCATGCCTGATCTGTAAAGGTTGTCGAGCCCAAGAATTAACACTCTGTTATCCACAACAAGAGCGCCGTTTGACTCCCAGACCTTGCCTTCGGTTGGCCGGGTGGTCGCCGACGATGTGGCGGACGAGGATCCTCCTGATTCTTGCGGTTGCCGGGTTTCCTTGGCCCTCTGCCTAATAAGGTCAACGGCACGGGCGACTCGGGTGGTCTCATCCAAGTCGCTGAGTTTGTCTGTGGCCACCGTCCGAATCCGCGACAGACCCAGAATCCTGTTTCGCGTTTGAGGCCACTCGTTCGTCTTCGTGGTAGGTGCTTGGACAACCCGGTGCAGATTCCAGTTTGAGTGGAGCTCTCCAGACGCAATGGCCTCCTCGATCATCTCCGCGAATGCTGACCTTAGCCTGGTGATCTCATTGAATTCTCTATCGAGTTCGCGTGCTCGTTCGTCATTCATAATCTTCCTCTCTTCCTGGAGTACAGATGAACTGAGGTCTTTCGTCGCCGCTCCCATGGGTAACCAAGTAGTGCGCGACCAAGGAGAGACCCCACGATCGCCTGCAAATCGTCCACGTTACTTTAGATCTCACGAAGCCGATATAAATCCGCTGACTCGTACGAAGCCAGCTATAAGCCCCAAACTTGTGTCAGGTTCTCCCCAACTCCTTGTTTTTGTAGTACTCCGGCCTACCCGCAATTCACGACATAAATGACAGCATCAGTTTCGATTCTGGAGTCAACAGGGCCACAAGGCGCTCTGATCGGCCTAGGGATATCCACCTTCCCGACACCGGCATGGGACTTAACGATTTGAGGCTGCGAAGGCGCGAAGCGCTGAAAGGTTGTGGGTAGATGGGATACTCGCAGCGTTGTTGTTACCTGAAGTTGGCGTGGTCTCTTTCACGCGAAGCTAAAAGGGGACCCAAATAGAATGCACGGTTCTTCTTGTCTTTTTCCCTCATAGCTACACCATCACGGCGTGCAGGCACAAATTCGATCAGAATCTGATAAATATCGAGTATAGAGGTCTGCCGGTGTTATTTGGCCCGATACCTACACCTAAACTGGTGACTGGCGTGTGCAATACCTCTCGATCTGCTATACCGAGTGCCTGGCTGAGGCCGGGATAGAGCCATCGGTGGGCAGTGTTGGGGACTCCTACGACAATGCTTTAGCCGAAACAATCATAGGCCTCTTTAAGACAGAGATCATTCATCGTCGTGGACCCTGGGCTCACCTGGAACACGTCGAATTCGCAACCCTCGAGTGGGTAGACTGGTTCAACAACAAGCGACTCCTGGAACCGATCGGCAATATCCCACCTGCCGAGTTTGAACGACTACACAACCAGAATCTTTACACCCCAGCGAGAGTGGCTGGACTCACGTAACTGAGTCTCCGGGATTCCCGGTACGATTCACCATCACGGATTTCCTCTTTCTGCGTCGTCACCCAGAACCCGGGGTTAGGCGCGAGCACTCTCACGTCAATAAAGGCGGCAATCAGAATGCCTGCGCCGAAAGCCAGTATGTCCAGGGGATCGAACGTCACACCAAAGACATAAAATCCGAAGTATTGGCCGATCTCAGAAAGGGTAGTCAGAGAGAAGACTATCCCTGCCTTGACGTACCATTGTCGTAGCGGCGGAATCTGTGACTAGCCAGTCGTCAGAAGGAAATACCACGCACGAGGAAGGACGAGATCCGAAAGGTAGCTGCACTACAGGATGTACATCTGACCATCAAAGATCTGCCCTAGCCTGAATATGTGCATCGAGGCGAGGATCTGGATGGCAACGATGAGGAGTTGTTTGAGGGCTGAATGAGGCACAACCGGACTTCGTTCTTCTCATTTTACTGTAGGTGCTCTCTTGAGGCCAACGCTCCCCGATGGGGCTTAGGCTACCTGCCATCTATTACTTTCCCCTAATGGCGAGGTGACAGGCTGGTTGTGCGGGGGCAGGCTGCACTTGCGTATAACGTTCGCCGTCCCAGAACCTGACCGAGGAACGAGAGGAGGTTAGATCGGAGCGACCGGAGCCGGGAACGGTCCTGTTATGGATTGTGCCGCTTGCGAGTGGTCAAACCCATCACGGGGCGACAGTCAGTCGTGTGATCTTTGCACTTTATGTTTTTCGCTTTTCCAAAAATAAAATAATGGCCGTGTGGTTCAGGCCGTTGGTTTAGACCACACATAGTAAATAAAGTTATGGGTTTGGCACTCAGATGTCTTCACGACACGTAACCCCCCTTCCTCAATCATTGGCGCGAAGTCGCCGATCGAGGAACAATCCTTGTTTTCTTGGATGATTACATTCGACTCTGGGCTAAGGAACTGACCGACGTTCGCATAAAAATCTCTGTGTAACTTCCATTCTGGGTCCTGGTAGATCAGTTCCGGTCCCCAGAGCAGTTCCTCATCGGTTCCCGAATGCGGCGGATTCCCAACAACAAGATCCCAAGCCTCAGACTTTGGAATGTCCTTCAGACCGTCGGAGATGTAGACGTCGACACGGTCTTCCAGTTGATTGCGACGCACGGTGTCTCGGCAGGCTTCTACAGCGGCCTCGTTTACGTCT
>CAVOEZ010000782.1:0-2647 GCA_963694355.1 Latescibacteria bacterium UBA2968
CTCGGACGGGCTGTAGCCCACTGCGCCCTCAACACAGCGTGTCTACCAATTCCACCACTTCGGCACTTGAATTCTTGTTACTTCGTTGTATCCTTGGCTGTTGAGGCAGGCGCCGGAGTTTCAGTCGCCTGTTCCGTCTCAGCAGGAGGCGGGAACTGAGGACTGCTCTGCAAAGGCCTGGGACCCTGCTCCTGGAGCAACCGCTCCGCGGCAGAGGTCGGGAAATCGTCAGCCGACCGGGACGTGTACCAAAGACCGATACAGGTGAGGAAAAACAGGACCCCGAGGTAGGTGGTCACCTTACTCAGAAAAGTCGCCGCTCCTGCGCCGCCAAAGACCGCGCCGCCTCCTCCCGCACCACCAAAGGCACCTGAAAGTCCGCCACCCTTGCTGGACTGAAGCAAGATGGAAATGATAAGTCCGATACAAATGATCAAATGAACAATCAACAAAAACGTTCCCATATCTGCTCCAACTATCCTGCAGCCTTCACGATGCCAGCAAACGATTCGGCGTCCAGTGCTGCGCCACCGATCAACCCGCCATCTATGTTCGGCTGTGAAAAAAGATCGGCAGCGTTATCCGGCTTCACCGATCCTCCATATTGAATTCTTATTTCGCCGGCCAGATCCTGATCATAAAGACTGACGAGCTCATCTCTGATCATTGCGTGAACTGCTTCTGCTTCTTCCGGTGATGCTGTTAGCCCGGTTCCAATTGCCCAAACCGGCTCGTATGCAACCACCGACGATCGTGCATGCTCTGGTTCGAGAGACACGAACGCTCCTGAAATTTGCCGCCGAACCACCGCTTCTGTGGTGTCGGATTGACGCTCTTTCAGGGTCTCCCCAACACAAACAATCGGGGTCAAACCAGCAGCCACGGCACCCCTAAACCTCTGATTTACCGTGGCATCGGTCTCCCCGAAATAGGTGCGTCGTTCAGAGTGCCCTAATATAACATACTGGCATCCGCTTGTCAACAACATCGCCGGTGAGATTTCGCCTGTGAACGCGCCCTCCGCCTCCCAATGCATGTTCTGCGCACCCAGCCCGACTGAAGTTCCTGAAATGACATCGTTTACACTGCTCAACGCAGTAAACGTGGGACAGATCAGCACATCCACACCATCCAGTCCTGCAACCTGGTCGACAACCTCACGCGCCAGAGCTTCCGCCTCTTTCGCTGTCTTGTTCATCTTCCAGTTTCCGGCCACTATGGGTCTTCTCATTCAACGGCTCCCGTCTTGGCTTATCCCGACTCGCTCCACCCGATCGTATTATGAATTCTCTTCCGGTTCATCAGACGCCACCGGCTCACTCAAGGCGGCTACCCCGGGCAATATCTTGCCTTCGAGAAACTCCAGCGAAGCACCACCACCAGTAGACACGTGGCTGATGCCGCCCTCGAGACCGAATGCTTTCACTGCGGCCGCCGTTTCGCCTCCGCCGACTATTGTTGTAGTGCCCTTCTTCGTGGCCTCCACAAGCGCTTCGGCCACCGCTTTGGTACCCTGCTCGAACGGCGACACCTCAAACACCCCCAGGGGGCCATTCCAGATCACCGTCCCTGCCCTGGCTACCTCTGCGGCAAACGCCGCTCTTGTTGCCGGCCCAATGTCCAACGCCTCTAGATCAGAGGGAATTTGATCCCGTGGTACAACCCGGGTCTCAACGCCTTCGGAAATCTCTGCGGCAACCACACAATCTTCCGGAAAGACAAGTTTCAACTCTGCCGCTCCTGCTTTCTGCAGAATCATTTCGGCAGTGCCGATACGATCCGCGTCCAGCAGCGATTTCCCGATCTCCAAACCCATCGCCTTGAAAAACGTGTAGGCCATACCTCCACCGATCAGCAGACTGTCCAGTCGGGGGAGCAAATTGTCGATCACATCGATCTTTCCGGAGACCTTCGCGCCGCCCATAATCCCCACAAAGGGTCTGGACGGGTCTGTTAGCGCTCCCCCAAGATACTGGAGTTCCTTTTCCATAAGAAAACCGGCCGCACAGGACACGAAGTTGTGTGTAACGCCCTCCGTGGATGCGTGAGCCCGGTGAGCAGTGCCGAAAGCATCGTTGACGTAAGCCGATCCATATTCACATAGCTGAAGCGCGAACCCCGGGTCATTGTTCTCTTCTGCCGCGTGAAAGCGAAGATTCTCCAGCAGCACTACTGAACCAATAGCTGCACACTTGACCAGGGCATCCGTCTCTTCTCCAACACAATCGGGCGCCATCTGCACCGGGGAACCCAGGTGTCTCGCGAGACACTCGGCCACCTGCTTCAGGGAAAGCTCAGGAACAACCTTACCGTTGGGTCTGCCCAGGTGAGACATCAAAACCGCCACACCCTTGTTGTCCAGGATGTGGCGAATTGTAGGTAAGGAGGCGCGGATCCGGGTATCATCCACGATCCGATCGCCGTCCAGAGGTACATTGAAATCTACGCGCACCAGGATATGCTGGTTTTCGATCTCGATATCCCGGATCGATAGCTTATCCATTCCCATTCCCTTTCCCGGTTCCACACAAGAACTGGTCTCCAAATAGACTCATCTCAGCCGCTGGAGAAACCTGGAATCATCCCGCCAGCTTCTTCACCAGGTCCACACAGCGGTTGGAATAGCCCCACTCGTTATCATACCACC
>CAVOEZ010000783.1:0-2639 GCA_963694355.1 Latescibacteria bacterium UBA2968
GTGAAGAAAGACCCGGTAACACTGAGTTTATTCCAGCTCTGCGTAGAACTGATTGAAAAAATAGGATCATTACTTCCAGTTCCAAGTTGGAGCAGATCGGAAAACCGGGTTCCAAATCGGTCAACAGCGTGGATCGACCCCGTGGCAAGTTTCATTCCAACGGTGATCACGGTCCCGGGCAATTTCACAAGAAATTTTGGCACGAAGTTTATCAACACAACAACATCGCCTACACCAGCGGAGTGACGGGTGTATTTGCCCCCCTCATACTGATCTTCGTGCTGACCGGGAAACAGATACTTGTCATTCGTAACATTTCTGAATGGCACCACCGCGGCAATACTGAGTCCCTCGGTAACTCCATAGCTCGCGAACAGAGAACCTGAATGCAACCAGGTCTGCTCCCTGTTGATGTTCGGAATCGGATCTTTTCCAAATTGAGGATCTGCAAGGAACTCGTGCTCATAGTTCAGAGACAGGACAATCTGTCCCTGGCTGATCACACTATTCTGCAGCATTCTCCCGCCTGGGAGGACCGGGCGTCTTCAACTTACGCCACCTTGCGCCAGCGCGTATTTATTTAAAACAAAAAAATCCGCACCGACCACCAGTATCAGAACCAACAAAATTTTTCGCATGGACTGGATCCTTTCTACCCGAAAACCCTCGACCTGAATCATCCCTTCAATGCCTTTTCCAACAACTTTCTGTACTTGCGATAGGAACCGTATCCCGAAAATATAACCTCTCCGGAGCCATTGACAATCACTACGGTAGGTGTCGCATTGGTGTCGAATGCCTGGAATACGCTTCCGTCAGCATCGATGTAGCTCTTCAACTTCTTTTCTTTTTTAGAGAAATAGGTAGCGATCTCCTCAGGGCTGTTCTTGTAGGCGATGCCCACGATATCGATTCGATCCCCAAATTTCTCCCGAAGTTTAAAAACATCCTTCATATCCTTGGAACAAACCGAGCACCAGGTTGCCCAAAGGTACAGGAACGTCGGTTTGTCACCGCAAATGTCCGCCAGCGCAAGTGTATCTCCCTCAACGGTCACCACAGTTACTTCTGGTATCGCTTTGTCCTTCTGTTTCGCGAAAACTGAGGTTCCGCAGAACAGCAGCACCGCTGAAAGGAGGAGCGCCGCGAGAACGGGTTGCTTACTCATTCGAATCCTCAATTTTCGTATTGGTGGACCGGCAATAGTATAAATAGATAAAACTTGATGACAAGTCAAAATCGAAAATCCCAACGCTCATTCCAACCTGATGATACCCTTGTAAGCCACTCGCAATCTATGGTTGAACGTATCCGTGATAAAGAGGTTGTCGTGCTCGTCAAAACCGATTCCCGTAGGCCCTCTCATTTTTGACCAACGGGGATGGTCCGCATCACCCGCAAAACCCGGTTCCTGGGCCTGCCCGATCAATGTGGTGATGATTCCGTTTACGTCTACACGGCGGACACAGTGGTTTCCCGTATCGGCAATAAACAAATTGCCTTCGGAGTCGACCGCGACATCGGATGGGGATGAGAGAACAGAAGAGGCTGCAGCTCCTTCGTCTCCTGCGTGGCCTCCCGCACCAAGACCAATGGAACCCGATCCCGCTATAGTAGTGATGATACCGTTCGTATCCACTTTTCTGATTCGGTGATTATAGGTATCGGCAATGTAGAGATTGCCCGCCGCATCGAGGGCGATACGACCAGTGGGCTGTGCCCCCTGGCCAACGGGAGCATACAGGCGCGCTTCCGTAGCCGGACCGCCGTCCCCTGAAAAACCCTGCTTGCCATTCCCTGCATAGCGACGGATGATGCCATCGGTACCTACAACCCTTATGGATTGATTTGCCTGATCGGAAATGAACATGCGGCCGGACGCGTCAATTGCGGTGGCAACAGGGAGGTTCAACATGGCCTCGGTGGCAGGCCCGCCATCGCCTGAATACCCACGTTCTCCTGTTCCCGCGATCGATTCAACCCTCCCCGTTCCAGAATCGTATCTCAGAATCCGGGAATTGTGCCACGTAGAAATAACCATCCGACCCCGAGAGTCGAATGAAATGTGCGTGGGATGATCCAACGAAATTTCATTTGCAGGTCCAGGAAGTCCGGGCCCCAGCTCACCTGTGCCCAGAAAAGACTCCACCCTGTGGTTGTTAAGCACCAGGATGCGATGATTGTTCCAATCCAGGATGTATGGCCTGCCATCGGGCCCAATGGTTACGTCCTGCGGTTGATACAATCTGGTCTCGAGAGGCTCGATTCCAAAAGCACTTCGGCCTGCCTCGCCATTGCCAATGAGCGTAGCCATCAGTGAATAAGGAAGGCCAGGGTAAGCCTGGTACCGTTCATCATCACCAATAGGCTGCGGCTGGTCGCAAGCGAGAAGCACCAGGAATAACAGACCTGTACAAATGTGCCTGATCACAGCCATCCTGAATACGTGACTCATTACAAACCCTCTCACTTGGTCACATGTCGAATCAGATGATTGAATGTATCCGCAATGTACATGTTCCCATCGGGATCGAAGGCGATACCGGCGGGTCTGTTCAGACTTGCCTGCAGAGCCGCTCCGCCATCGCCACTGAAACCAGCCACGCCATTGCCCGCAACCGTCGTGATGGTCCCGGAAG
>CAVOEZ010000784.1:0-2638 GCA_963694355.1 Latescibacteria bacterium UBA2968
CCGGACGACCGGCACATCCAGATTTCGTTACACGCAGCAGATCGAACCCGGCATCCGTTCTGACAGATCACAAAAAGTGGTGCCAAATGTGGGAGGACGGGCTTGAAAAAGGAAAAGGCATGAGATTCCATCGTGTGAATTAGTATTTCGATACCGAAGCGAATGGTTACGAGAGATGGGCAATTTGCTCATCTCTCCTTTTTTAACCTGACATCCTAGGTGTTTTTTGTTTACTTGCATACAGTTGTAGCATTTGAGTATTCACTATGGGAGAAGGTATGGAAAAGCAATCGAAACGGTGGATTGTGCTGGCGGTGCTGGTGGGTAGTTTCTTTGGAATCAACTTCCTGGTTTCTTACTACACCGATTGGCTCTGGTTTGGTGAACTGAATAATACGGCGGTCTTCTGGCGCATGCTGCGAGCAAGATTCGCATCCGGAATTCTCTTTGGTTCAATCGCCCTCCTGCTGGTAGGGACCAACATATGGGTGGCCGGTCAATTTACGCGACGGGCCCTCCAGATGGGAGGATCGCCCTGGGGAGAGGGGGAGGCACCAGGCGAGATATTCCTGAGATCCAAGATTACGTATGCCGTTGCCATTGGGGCACTTGTATTTGTTCTGGGAAGCATCGGTGCAAGCCAGTGGCCTCTGCTGCTGCGCTATGTTTACGATCAGCCGTTCGGCGTTTCAGATCCTATTTTCTCGCGTGATGTGGCTTTCTATGTGTTCTCGCTGCCTCTGTATGAATTCGCAGCCGCATTTCTGATTGGTGCACTCGTGGTTTCGGCGGTGGTGGTAGGTCTGATCTATGCTGCGGCCGGAGGTATTCGGTTCCAGGAGGGTCTGGAGATCATGCCGCGTCCAATGGCCCATCTTTCTGGCCTGGCTGGCGTGTTTCTTGTCGTAATGGCCTGGAAGTATCGACTCAAGATCTTCGGCCTCTTGTTTTCCCAGGGTCAGATTGCGTTTGGTGCGGGTTATGTGGATGTGAATGTTCAGATCTGGGCGTACTGGCTGCTCGTCCTGGTATTTCTCGCGGCAGCGGGTTTTCTGTTCGTGAATATTCGATCCAAGAACACACAATTGCCACTTAGAAGCATGGCCATCCTTGTTGGTGGGGCGATTGCCGTAGGGGCTGTTCCGGCAGGGTTGATTCAAAAACTTGTGGTGGATCCAAGTGAACTCGACAAGGAAGCTCCCTACATTCAGTACAATATCGAGGCGACCAACCGCGCGTATGGCCTGGACAAGATCGAGGAGCAGTCCTTCGAGGCTTCCGAGGATTTGACCTGGGCAGATATCGAGCAGAACCCGCTGACCATCCGCAATGTCCGGGTCTGGGATGAACGGCCGCTGAAACAAACGTATCAGCAAGTTCAGGAAATTCGACCGTATTACGTGTTTCCCAATGTGGATGTAGACCGATACACCGTTGATGGCACTTATCGCCAGGTGATGCTGTCGGCACGGGAGCTGGATACCAACCGCCTGCCTGCCCAGGCACGAAACTGGGTTAATGAACGACTTCAGTTCACCCACGGATACGGTGTGGCGATGAGCCCGGTGAATCATGTCACCTCAGAAGGACTTCCCAGGTTTATGGTGAAGGACATTCCGCCCATATCCGAACCGGGACTGGAAGTGGACAGGCCGGAGATTTATTATGGAGAGAGAACCTATTCGCACGTGGTAGTAAAGACTGGAATTCAGGAATTCGACTATCCAAAAGGTGATGGCAACCAGTTTACCACGTATCAGGGAACGGGGGGCGTTGAGCTGGGTGGATTTTTCAGGCGGGTTGCCTTCGCGATCCGATTCATGGATGTGAATCTGCTCCTCAGCAATTACATATCTGAAGAAAGCCGAATTCTCTTCCAGCGTCAGATCTCGGACCGCGTGAGGAAAATTGCCCCCTTTCTCTTCTATGACTCCGATCCCTATATGGTCATTTCAGATGGCAGACTTTTCTGGATTCAGGATGCCTACACCACTTCCGATATGTACCCCTACTCCACTCGCTGGCGCAATATCAACTACATCCGGAATTCCGTAAAGATCGTCATCGACGCGTATAATGGCTCTGTGTCATTCTATCAGATGGACGTGGACGATCCGATCATCAAGTCATACAGCCAGATTTTTCCAGATCTGTTCAAGCCCATCGACGCCATGTCTGCAGACCTGAGGTCGCACGTCCGGTATCCAATAGACCTATTCCGGATTCAAGCGGCCCGGTATCGGGATTACCATATGGAGGACGTACAGGTCTTCTACAATCAAGAGGACTTGTGGGAGATTCCCAACGAGATTTACAGCGACAGTCCCCAGATGATGCAGCCCTATTACATCATTGTTAAACTCCCGGGAGAAGACAAGCAGGAGTTTCTTCTGATGGTACCGTACACACCCGCCAAGAAAGACAATATGATCGCCTGGCTGGCTGCCCGGTGCGACGGGGACAGCTACGGGGATCTTCTGGTATACAAACTGCCAAAAGACAAGCTCATATACGGGCCCATGCAGATCGAGGCGCGGGTGGACCAGCAGCCAGAGATTTCCAGCCAGCTCACCCTGTGGGGCCAGAGAGGGTCTGAAGTGATTCGCGGGAATCTGCTGGCGATTCCGATCGAGCGATC
>CAVOEZ010000785.1:0-2627 GCA_963694355.1 Latescibacteria bacterium UBA2968
GACTCTGGCAGGCGGGCGTGAACCTGTACGACGGTCGAACCTTCCAGACCCTCACCCAGGCGGACGGACTTTCGGACAATGGCGTTCGTGTAGTACTCGAGGGTCGCGACGGCGAATTCTGGTTCGGTACGCACAATGGGGTAACCCGCTATCATCCACCACCACCCTCTCCCCCGGGCGCCGCAATTCAAGCTGTCGTGGCCAACCGCCGACACGAGGGAATCAGAGAACTCTCCATCTCCTCAGCCGTACAGCTCACCACTTTCGAGTTCAAAGGGATGAGCTTCAAGACACGTCCGGGTGGTCTCTTCTACCGGTACCGCCTGAGTGGAAACCACGAAGACTGGCGTCTCACCACCAAAGACCGTGTCGAATACGAAGACCTTCCCGTGGGCGACTACACCTTCGAACTCCAGGCCATCGACAGAGACCTGGTCTACTCCGAAACACCCGCCACATTCAAACTATCTGTGCACCTCCCGTATGAACGCATCGGGCTCATGGCCGCTCTCTTGCTCGCCATCGCACTCATCGCCTGGCAGGCTATCCGCCTGATTCAGCGCGGGAATCGCCTGTCCGATTCCAACATGGCCCTTTCCGACGCCAACAGGAACCTCTTCAACACCAATCTGGAATTGCAGGGCGCAATGGACAACCTCCGGGCCGCTGAAACACAAATGGTCCACTCGGAAACAATGGCGGGCCTCGGAAAGCTGGTCGCGGGCGTCGCACACGAACTCAACAATCCAATCGGCTTCATCTACGCCAATATGGACCACATCCGCCGATATGTGGAAGAACTCCGAACCATGAGCAGCAACGGAACCCTCACAGGTGAAATGGCTGAAAAGCGTGCAAAGCTATTCGACTCCCTGGATCGTCTGGTCGAAAGCTCCTCGGGAGGCGCGGATCGAATCAAGCGCATCGTCCAGGGACTCAGAACATTCTCTCGGCTTGATGAGGCAAACAGGAAAACCGTGGACATTCACGAAGGACTGGACACGACCCTCTCGCTTCTCGAGCACGACATGAGAGAAGGCGTCCACGTAAACAGGAACTACGGCGAATTGCCGCACGTGGACTGTTTTGCGGGCGAGCTGAACCAGGTATTCATGAACCTCCTCACGAATGCCGTAGATGCGATGGATGGCAAGGGTGAGATCACCATTCGCACCGAGATGGTGGGGGGAAAATGTCCACATCAAAATCTCCGACAATGGCCTCGGAATCGAGCCTGAGCATTTCAAACAGATATTCGATCCGTTCTTCACAACGAAGGACGTCGGCGAAGGAACCGGGCTCGGCCTGTCCATCAGTTATGGAATCATCCAGGACCACAAGGGCCAGATCCTCGTCGACAGCAAAATCGGAGAGGGGACGACATTCACGGTAATTCTACCGGTGAATCTGGATCTGTCAGAATCCAGCGGGAAAACCACCAGCACCTCGATGTAACCACATACCCCAATCCAGTCGATCGAACGCCCGGCAAGTCCCCGATGAGGGATCGCCGGGTTTCCTCGTTTACACACGATCTGCGCCCAAATTGGCTTGACAGACATTGACCCAAACTCTATAATGCCCGCGGTTTCTGAATGTTGCCACACACCTGATGGAGGAGACGAAACAATGAACGTCACGATTCTTTCCGGCCCCAACCACGGATTCGACAAAAGCGCTGAAGTCATACGCCAGTTTCTCTCGGAACAGGACGACTTCAACGTCACGCACACAGATGACAAGGAAATCCTGGTCTCGGACAGCCTGGAATCCTGTGACGTCCTTGTATTCGGAACGGGATTCACGCGATCGGTTCGCCAGCCGGACGAAACCGTGCAGCGATTGCCGGACCTGACATCCGAAATGGAGAACGGACTTTACAGCTTTGTGTCCTCTGGAAAAGGACTCGTCGGCATTCACGGCACAGCCTGGTGGATCGGTGGAAAAGCATTCGATCTCATCGGCGGAGCATCCAACTGGCACCCACCAGGACTCTCATTTACCGTCAACATCGATGACACCGAGCATCCGGCAACCAAAGGCCTCGCTGACTTTGAAGTGGAAGACGAAATCTACATCAGCGCACACGAACCCACCCTCCACGTCCTCGCAACTGCCGAGTGGCACGGAAAGGCTCACCCAATGGCCTGGGTTAAATCCTTTGGCGCAGGACGTGTATTCTACACCACACTCGGGCACGGTCCCGGCACCTTTGCCCGCCCGCCAATGCAGGCCCTCGTCTGCCAGGGCGTCCGGTGGGCTGGAACGCCATAGCAACATCGGTTCTTCCGTGGGTGTGGAAGATGATGGCCATTCCAATGCCTGCCCCCGAAGACTTCGAGCGAAGTCGAGAAGCACGGACAGCTTTAAACCATATCCCACCGGATTTCCCCTATGCCGAACCTGAAAATAGCCGTCGTTGGTTGCGGCTCCCGCGGCCGAAGTCACATGAAAGTGATCTCCGGATTCGAAGACACCGACCTCGTAGCCATCTGCGATCCCGTCCAGAGCTCACTCGATGCTGCCGCCGAAGAATTCCAGGTGGACCGCAAATATCTTGACCTGGAAACCCTCCTCAATACCGAATCCCTCGACGCGGTCATAACCGCCCCACCCGCCCACCTCAA
>CAVOEZ010000786.1:0-2627 GCA_963694355.1 Latescibacteria bacterium UBA2968
TAGAGGGAAAAACGGTTCTCATCCTAGGCGCCGGGGGAGCCGCAAAAGCCGTCACTTATTCACTTCTAAGTCGCGGCGCCCATGTGGTCATTAGCAGTCGCACAGAAGAACGTGCACAAAAATTAACGCGGCAACTCGATTGTCGTGCGGTCTCCTGGAAATCCCGCCACGGCGTTGAATGTTCGGTGCTCATTAATTGCACCCCTGTCGGCATGCATCCGAATGTGGATTCCACTCCCTTTGATCGACACTACCTCAAGCCCTCGATGACGGTACTCGACACGGTCTACAATCCGGAGAATACGCTATTGATTAAGGAAGCCCGCATCCAAGGCTGTGTGACCGTGACAGGTACCGAAATGTTCGTCCGTCAAGCAGCGTTACAATTTCGATTATTTTCAGGGGTGGAACCTCCGGAAGATGTCATGCGAGAGACACTGAGGCGATCGGTGGGAGCGGTCAACGTGTGAATCACATCACGTTCCCTAAAGACTGTGAATGAAAAGCCCTATGTCCCCAGCAATACCCCACCAACGTGTCCTTCTGATCGGTTACCGTGGCACTGGAAAAACAACCGTTGCTGCGCATCTGGCAGAGAAGACGGAAACCCAGTGGATCGATACAGACGGCGAAATCGTTCGCCTGGCAGGTTGCTCGATTCAAACCCTTTTCAAACGCGAAGGAGAGGTCGGCTTTCGTGATCAAGAAACGTCGGTTTTACGCGAGATCCTCGCAGGCCCCTGCCCGGTCATTGCGTGTGGCGGAGGAATCGTGCTCCGCGAGGAAAATCGTCAACTACTCGCAACGGCTGGAACCACCGTCTTACTGCAGGCACTGCCCGAGACCCTTGACGCGCGGTTGCGAGAAGATCCGCAGTCCGCTGCGCAACGACCTCCTTTAACAGACCTGGAAAGTGAAGCGGAGATCCGTGCCATCCTCCAGCAGCGCGAGAAACTGTATATCCAATGTGCCGACCTGATCATCGAGACGGAAAACAAGACACCCGAGCAAGTTGCGGAAGAAATACTCGAGTATCTGCCAAGCGAAATCTAAACTGCTATCCTGAAAAGAAAACACAACCCCGATGGTTTAAGCTGATTTTGCGTGGAGTCTTTTGGACGGAATGGAAATGATGAACTGGCCCCTAGAATATCGTTTGCTGCTCTGCTTCGTATTCTCGCTTTTTGTGGGCGGTTTTTTGAATCTGGCCATTTATCGTCTGGCGCGGAACAGCCGAGGGATCAGCCCCTGGTCGTCGCCACCGACTGGTCTCCCACCGCGGACTTTCTGGGACCGAATTCCCGTTTTAGGCTGGCTGCGATTGCGTCGTGAATCGCATGACTGGGGCGCCCGATTTTGGATTCGTCCAATGCTCCTTGAACTCTGCTTTGCGATTGGGGTCATCGCGCTCTACCTCTATGAGGTTGATACAGAAGGACTCCTATTAAAAGGCTTCCTCGGCGAGGGTGTCGCACAGAACCCATGGGATCCACCTCTATTTACTGAGGTCATTCATCGTCTCTTTGCTACCCATTTCCTCTTGCTCTGCCTCTTGGTGGTCGTCACTTTTATAGACATCGATGAAAAAACGATTCCTGACGATGTGACACTTCCAGGCACATTGCTCGGACTGTTACTGGTCACCCTGAACCCCTGGATACTTCCCAACATCGCTACCCTGCGGGTAGGAGACCAGATGTACGTCGACTTCGTACATTTCTTATCCCCCAGTGCCTACCCTGCTGGGGATCCGACAATCCGCGAACTGTCTTTGGCTTTGGGGTGCCTCTGGCTCTGGGTCGTTGCGCTGCTGCCGCGATCCTGGCATGGGCGTTACGGCTTTCGTCGAGCCTGGAAATATTTTTGGGTCGCTCTGTTTTGTGGCCGTTGCGGTCGCCAAACCATGGTGCTTCTGAGCGTGGGCAGCGTACTCACACTCGGCATACTCTACGTGTGGTCCCTAGGCGGCACGCCGTGGGTGGGATTGCTTAGCTCCCTGGCGGGGATGGCCTGCGGCACGGCGCTGATCTGGTCCATCCGACTGGTAGGGCGGGCGACTTTAAAAAGAGAAGCGATGGGATTTGGCGATGTGACCCTAATGGCTATGATCGGTAGTTTTATTGGCTGGCAGGCCACACTCGTGGTCTTCTTTCTCGCTCCGCTGGCGGGCTTGGTGGTCGGTTTGATTCAGTTCGTCATGCACCGGGAGGATGAGGTGCCCTATGGACCTTTCTTGTGTCTGGCAACGCTCGTAACGCTGCTGAGTTGGCCATCGCTCTGGAATTATTTAGCGCCCATTTTCGCCTCGCTCGGTTCCGCCCTGCCCGTCTTGCTCCTCTTCTGCCTCGGCTTGATGGCACTGCTGCTGGCAGTATGGGCGCGGATCAAAAAGAACTTCTACCAGCCGGCAAACAAGGTTTAAAATGCCCTTGCCTGTGTGACCGTGGATTGCTAGTGTGACCGGCGAATTCACTGGCAAACAGGGTGTCAAACGTGTGCCCCCAACCGAACGAGAATGCAATGCATCGCGCATTTCGATCTTCCTATTCCCTGATCCCGCTTTTATCTGCACTCGTCTGCTTCTGCGGGCTGCCAGGTTGCACCATGCTGGCCACGGGACTGTGGAT
>CAVOEZ010000787.1:0-2627 GCA_963694355.1 Latescibacteria bacterium UBA2968
GCGCCAGCGGGTCGCTCGCCTGTTGCATCATGCCAGGTGGAGCGCCGGTCACTGGTGGTGCTGCGGCCACGGGTTACACTTTTGCCGCAAAGTTGGCCTGGCGGTTCAGGCCAGCCAGTATGGGTTGGTGGGTCTGCAGCATCAAAAGCGGCGCTCTCACGCGCATAAATTCTTCCTGTATAGCCGCTATTTGTTGCTGGAACCCTCGCTCGTAGGCATCACGGGTTTTGCCGCTGGCAGTGTTGATCCTGGTTCGTTCTGTGCCATTGGTAATGCTGTAGAGGTCCGGGGTCGGCAGGTGCTGCTCAAGGGGGTCAGAGATATGTATGCCAACAACATCACTATGTCGCGCCAATGGTTGCAGGTGTATGCGGGACTCTTCTGAAAAATTAGTGAAGTCACTGATGATAAAAATCACGCTACCGTGTTTTGTGACTCGCCGAACGTTCGAGATCGCCTCAGTAAAGTAGTTATCGCTATAAGTTGCCGATTCTGTGGCAGATTCTTTTTTAAGGGCATGGTTAAAATCATGCAGTTCGTTTAACAATCGAAGTACCGCGTGTTTGTTTCGCCGGGGCCTGATTTCCCTGTGCCCCAGTTCCGAGAACACAAGGCCGCCAACGCGATCACCCCTTTCAAGCGCAGCCCATGCAATGATGGCGGCTGTTCGCGCGGCAAGGACTGACTTGAATGTTACCTGGCTGCCAAAGTACATGGAGGCAGACTGGTCCACCAGGATCAGTACGGGGCGCTCTTTTTCCTCCTGGAATACCTTCGTGTGGGCCACCTGGGTGCGGGCGGTGACGCGCCAGTCTATTGTTCTGACATCATCGCCGGGCTGGTAAACACGGACCTCTGAGAAATCGATACCCCGTCCCCTGAAGTTTGAGGATAGAAGCCCAGCCAGCGGGTTCGAGGTTTTGTTACCGGTGAGATCGGCCATCTCCCGCGCTGTATATCGCAGGCGAATCAAGTCACGCAGATCCGTATAGGCGCCGCGATATTCCTGCAGGGCGCGGAATTCGTCGATGGGGCTGGTCAGGCGCTTTGCCACAGTTGTTCCTTAAACAATATCGTTCCTTAAGCTGCAGCGACCCGCTGTACCAGAATGTCCAGGATCTTATCTGCGTCGACGCCCATGGCCTCTGCTTCAAAGCTCACGATAACGCGATGCCGGAACACGTCATGCACCACTGCCTGCACGTCATCGGGCGAAACAAAGTCTTTGCCCAACAGGAATGCGTTGGCGCGAGCGCAGATATCAAGGGCAATGGTTCCCCTTGGGGATACGCCGTAGTCGATCCAGTTGGCCAGGTCTTCGCCGTAGGCGCCGGGGTTCCGCGTGGCCATGGTGAGCTGCACGATGTATTCCTCTACCACGGGAGCCATGTGCAAGTTCAGTAGTTCCTGCCTGGCGCCGAAGATTGTTTCCTGGGAGACCTTTGCGGGCAGCGCGTCAGCTTCAGCGTCCATTGCCTCGTTCCTGACCAGTTGCAGAATGCTGCGTTCAGAAACAGCGTCGGGGTAATCGATCGAGACATGCATCAGGAATCGGTCAAGCTGCGCTTCGGGCAGGGGGTAGGTGCCTTCTTGTTCAATGGGGTTTTGTGTGGCCATCACCAGGAATAACGGTGGCAGCTCAAAGGTCTGGCGTCCGAAGCTGACCTGGCGTTCTGCCATGGCTTCCAGCAGTGCAGACTGCACCTTCGCCGGTGCACGGTTGATTTCGTCGGCCAGGATCAGGTTGTGGAATATCGGTCCCTTCTGGAATTCAAAGCTGCCGTCCTGTACCCGGTAAATTTCTGTACCGGTAATGTCCGATGGCAATAGGTCAGGGGTGAACTGGACTCGATGGAACTCGCCTTCGATGCCATCGGCCAGGGTTTTGATCGCTTTGGTCTTCGCTAGCCCCGGGGCTCCTTCGACAAGAAGGTGGCCATCAGCCAGTAGCGCCATTACCAGGCGGTTGACCAGTTTTTCCTGGCCAATAATCCGGCTCGCAAGCCAGTTCTGCAATTCAACAATATGAGCGCGATGTGACATAGCTCGATTACAACTCCTTAAATCTTCCAATAAACGCGGTGCGGGTCTTGCCCCAACTCTTGCCTCTAGTGAAATGGGGTCAGATATCGCTAAATCAAGGTTCCCATAGGGGTGATCCTGACTGAAGTGATTATAGACAGTAGGTTGCCCGCGAGGTTCCCGAGCCATGATACACCAGGGACCTCCAGGTTTGGCCTGTTGCCCGTCATTCCGCGGTGCCTGAAACTAGGCCACTCGTGATTTTGCGGCGCCTGAAACTAGCCGCCCGTCATTTCGACGGAGCCCGAAGGGCGATTGGAGAAATCTCTTGCTCGCAAGGCTGTCGTTTGAGATCTCTCCGCTTCGGTCGAGATGACAGAAAGGTAGGTCTAAGGTGCCGGGATGGTGGGTCTAAGGTGCCGGGAACCGCGCATGAATGCTAGATCGGTCGTTAATCGCTGCTACCTGCGTATTGATTAGCCTTTGGTTGTAAGTAATCGCTGATTGACTCACTCCATGGGGCGTCAGGGGGAATACCTGTCGATGATCGTTTTGGCATAAAGCCAAGAGGTTATATTCGCGGTGGGCATAAGCAGCAAAGTTAG
>CAVOEZ010000788.1:0-2624 GCA_963694355.1 Latescibacteria bacterium UBA2968
TGTATGGTCGGTATACCGTTACTTCAGAAGAATTCATCGCAGGACTTCCATCATAAAAAATTCGAAAGGCCCTGTGGGAGGAAATACCATCCTTGCGCTTGGACACCGGAGGGCTTCGAGTAGGCCTCATTGCACGCGCCACGGTGCCAGCCGTAGCAGATAAGATAAAGACATTTGACAGCATTTGGGAGATGAGAAGTGAAGGTTTCGATTTTTACGGACGAAATCGACAGAGACAGTTCCGATCGTGCGATTTCACTGGCCGCGGAGTGGGGCGTGACCCACGTGGAGGTAAGGCGACTTTCAGGAGGAAGATTTCCTGCGGTGAGCGATGAGGCATTGGCTACTTTTCAATCGAATATTGTCGATGCAGGTCTCGCTGTCTCCGGCGTATCGCCGGGATTCTTCAAGTGTGCTGTGGATGATCCCCAGGTGGAAGTTTCCATGAAGGAGGCCCTGCCCAGAGCCTGCGACTGGGCCCGGCGTCTGGGAACAGAACGGGTGTCCTGCTTCGCCTTCCAGAGGGACCAAAGTGACGGCATACCAGACGAGGCGATAGATCTTCTGGGTGAGATGGCCGATATCACTCTGGGAGAAGGATGTCGCTTGATTTTGGAAAATGAGGCAGTCTGCTGGGGCGCAACAGGATTGGAGGTGGCCGAAATCATCCGGCAAGTCGGTAAGAATAGACTGACGCTGTGTTGGGATCCTGGAAATTCGGCAAGGGCGGGCTCTGTATGTCCCTTTCCAGAGGAATACGAGACGCTGAAGGATCTGGTGACACACGTTCACGTCAAGAACTACGATCCTGAATCCGGAAACTGGTCGATTGCAGAGTCAGGTGTCGTAGATTGGCCAGGGCAGTTTGATGCCCTCGAGGCGGACGGTTATGATGGCTTCGTGGTGGTTGAAACGCATCTGGACATCAGTCCGGACGCATTCGAAGTCGCGGACGAGGCGTTCACCGGGCTTGCTGCGAACAGCCTGAGAAATCTTGAGTTCGTGCGGAAGCATCTGGGAAAACAGGACTGAGAGGATCACACGGAGGGTAAAGAGATGCCGAAGAAGATTCGCCTGGGGTTGATTGGATGCGGTGGCAATATGCGGGGAGCGCACGTTCCGCGAATTCAGGAAGATCGCGACGTGTCCATCTTGTGTGTAGCGGATCCGGCGGAAGACCAGGCTCGCCAGTTGATGGAAAAGTATGGCAGAGAGGTCTCATATTACGCCGATTACAGGAAAATGTTGAAAGATGAGGAGCTGGATGCGATTTTCATCAGTTCACCTCATTCCCTCCATTACGATCAGGCCAGACTTGCGCTGAACCACGGGCTGCACGTTCTGGTTGAGAAGCCCCTGACCATTTCTTCCCGGCATACCAAAGGTCTAATTGCGCTCTCCGGGAAAAAAGGAAAATTCCTTCAGGTAAGCTATCAAAGAAATTACTACGCCGAGCATACGTTCGCTCGTGAGTTGATTCAAAAAGGGAAGATAGGGGAACTGAGAGGTGTGGTTTCCTACGTTACCCAGAACTGGGGAGGTATTCAGGGTTGGAGACTGGATCCTGAGTTTTCGGGTGGTGGCATGTTTATGGATACGGGTAGCCATCTCGTAGCTTCCACGCTATGGATGACGGGGTTGGAGCCGGTACAGGTCTCGGCGTTTATGGATAATTCGGACAAGAAGGTGGATATCAATGCGGTGGTGAACATCAGGTTCAAGGGCGGCGCTGTGGGCACATTGAATACGTTCGGAAACGCGCTTGTCCACGATGAGAGAATCGCAATCCACGGAAGCAAGGGATGTATCGTTTTCCATCTACACCAGTGGAAGATCCGGGATGTCCTGCTTAATGGTGAACCGATCCGTATCCCGTCCAGGATCCGCCAGACGTCACCGGATGAGGCCTTCTTCAAGTGGATCCGAAATGGCGGCAAGGGATACGAAGCGCCGGATTTTGCGTTACAGGTCGCCAGGGTAAGCGAAGCCGCATACAAATCGGTTCAGGCGGGAAAATCGGTGCGGGTGGCTCGATGACCCGGGATCTACTCGCCTGATGTCGCCAGAGACGCCACGGGTTGTGGCCATTGGGGAGTTGCTTTGGGATCGAATCCCCGGCAAATCCTGCCTCGGCGGTGCCCCGGCAAATTTTGCGGTGCACGCGGCTTCTCTGGGCGCCAGATCTGTTCTGGTGAGCCGGGTGGGCAAAGACCCCGATGGAGAGTCGGCGGCAAAAATGCTGTCCGCGAAGGGAGTGGATACCACTTTCTTGCAGATGGACGACAGGCTGATGAC
Organism: Latescibacteria bacterium UBA2968; assembly: GCA_963694355.1. Classification (GTDB taxonomy): domain Bacteria; phylum Latescibacterota; class UBA2968; order UBA2968. The sequence goes on from CAVOEZ010000788.1 coordinate 2,296, forward strand.
GGGTGAGGTCAGGGTAGAAATTTCCGACGGAGAGCCCTCTTACCAGATTGTGGAACAGGTCGCCTGGGATGCCATTGGCTGGGACGATCGCCTGTCTTCGACCCTCGGATCAGTGGACGCGGTGTGTTTTGGTACCCTGGCACAGCGTCACCCAATCTCCAGGGCAACGATTCAACGCTTTGTGAAGGAAATCGGGGACCGCTGTTTCAAGGTGCTGGATCTGAATTTCAGACAACACTACCATTCTCCTGAAGTGATCGCCACATCCCTACATCTCGCAGATATGGTGAAACTGAGTCTTCCGGAGCTTCCTGTCCTGAGGAAGTATG
>CAVOEZ010000789.1:0-2615 GCA_963694355.1 Latescibacteria bacterium UBA2968
ACTGTTGTGGATAATTCACGACGATCGCAGTTGCGTTAGTTGAGGATACCGGACCCTGCGGAGACCGTTACTGAAAAGCAGAATGCAAGCAGATGATGGCTTATCAGCCATTGCAGGCAGGGTAATGTTGTGGTACTTAATAGGGTACCAGTATAGTTCTTATATGGTACTTTTTGTGCTCAAAACAGATCCGCAAATGGTGTGCCAATTTACAGGTTCGTTCGGTTTTGTCTAAGTGGTTCAATAATCAAAGCATACGCATGCTTCTGGTATGGCGCGAATCAAAACCCCATCATGGTCATGTAGGCATGTTGTCCCAGTTGGGACAGCGGTGACACAGTCTACAGGGAAAGGAGAAGGCGTCCGGTGTCCGAAGTCCGATGTCCGGGGGGATTCTTTGTGAAAGGAACGCCGAATCGTGGACGAATCGCGCAAGATATAGAAATTCAAATCAGAGGCAAGGAAGAATGCGTCCGGCGTTCGAAGTCCGGCGTCCCGGGTGCGCGTGGAAATCCCCATGAAATGAACGCCGAATTGTGGACATATCGTGCAAGATATAATAATACAAATGAGTAAACTAAGTACCTGGATATTTTAGTAAACCAAGTGGCCGGTTGTTCACCGTGTGCCGTGAGGTCTACTCGTGAAGCGGGTTCTACGGGCTCCCGGCACCTTTGATCGATTCGGCCAACGACAAAGGTCTTTGAACATGATTGGAATGGTCCTATTTTCGAACTTCTGTAAACAGCAGCGGTGTATCAAAGAGCGCAAATAAGGAGCAATTTCTATGGTTCCCAAGTACCTGACCAGTCGGAGAAAGGCATATCTGCCCAAACGAGAGACGCCTCTGAGCCGGCGCTATCTTCGCATTATGGAAAAGTGGATCCCCGTTGGGCTCGAGTACTTCAATGATTGGCCCGATCGACCCAATGCGGGACATTTTTTTGGTGGTTGTTACTGGTACGGAATCGAGACGGTCGGCCCGGCTCTCGTGTTCGCCACGGTTGCCAACGCGATAGACTATGATGCGAAGGCGACGGGATGCTCCAGGAGAGAGCTGAAGGAGATCGCCCTCAAAGCGCTTCGCTATCTCTGCTTCACTCACGATTCTGGACCGGCGGATTGTCTCAGGCCCAAGGTTGGAATTGCCGGACGGAAATGGGGAACGAAATGGGGTGAGAAGGGTATTGGGTTCTTCCGTGAGAGTCAATGTGGGACAACGGTTGCCGGGATGGCTGTGATCGCCAGACTGCTGGGAAATATGGTGGACGATCAGACCTGGCGGCTGCTGGCGAATGTTCATCAGGATTATGCTGGTCGATTTGGTACGATGACCCCCAAGAGCGGCGTTTACACAAACACCCAGATGGAGGAGAACGGCTGGACTTCCTGTGGCCTGGCTTCCGCGGAACTCCTGCTGAGCAATTCACCCAAGAATCCGGTATGGGCGGAGACCGCAAGAAGATGGATGTTTTGTACGACAACTACGCAGCAGGACACCAAAAACCACGGTCAGTTCGATGAGCAGCACACGGTCCGTCAATTGGCAGGTGAGATCTTTACAACATTGCCAGACTATATGGCAGAAAATCACGGGATGGTGCATCCGATCTACACCTGGGAATCGATGAAGTTCCTGGGCATGCTGGGGGTGATCTACAGGATTGCCGGAGAGAACCTGCCCCCTCACGCACTCCACAACAGAGACAAGATTTATGACCAGCTAAAGCGTGCCACCGACCGGTGCGGCTATGTTCACCCTGTTCAGGGGATGGATTGGCCGTATCACTTCACAGACCCGGGCAGTCCTGGACTGGGGGCGGCCGCTTGCATCCTGAGGGATCCGGAGGGGGCCCACTTCGAACGCAAGCTGATCCAGAATCTGGAGGCACGCCAGAATGGAAACGACGGCAGAATGCTGGATCGTGAACTTTCCGAGACTGTTCACGGAATTCAGGATCCGCTGATCATGCGAGAGCCGTTGTTCATCACCTATCCCGCATATTCCTACCTGCTTCACAGGATCTATGGTGATGGCGTAAGACCTGCACCCGACGCAAAGGTGGAACGGAAGCTGAGGGGTGTCAGGGTTTTTCCACACTCGGGTTTTGTTCTGCACCGGCACCGCGCAGGAATCACTTCCTTTTCCTGGCGCAACAGCATAATGGCACTGCCGGTCAACAAGGATGGGATTCAGACGATTGGGCCCGCGACCGATTCTTTTCTGGGGCGGATTTCTGTAAAGAGCAGGCCCGACAGCCATGATCTGGAATCGATAAAGATCGAGGAGAAGCAGGAGGGGTTCGCGGCGGCACTGGTGATCCGCCGAGCACAAGGGACCGTTCTACAGGAGGTGCTGTTTGCCGGGCTACCGAGCGGCCTATCGCTTTCTATGGAGCGGTTCACCGCACGCGAGGCAATTACCGTGGAGGGAGTTGACCAGGGATTTCTTCGAATCATCAACGAAAACTTCAGAGGTGTCAAGGGCAACTGCAACGGCTACAGGGACTTTCACACATCCGATGGTTCTGCGCGCTTTGAAGGATATGCGAGTATCGATCCCGACAGCGACCTCGTCCGTTCATATGATCATCCGCAGTGGGTGAATGTGGACA
>CAVOEZ010000790.1:0-2614 GCA_963694355.1 Latescibacteria bacterium UBA2968
CTGCTACACCCTGACCGGCATCATGCGGTGGGGTCTCGGACGAAACTCCTGACCTGTGATCATTCTCGACAGCGTGTTCGTCAGGCGCACGACAACCCGATTTCGCGTGGGCTTCAGCCACGAAGTCTCACCCGTGAAGGTGTATGGCGCCCACGCACGAACGCCCAGAGAATGTCCATTTACGATGATTTCCATGATGTCGAAGAAATCCTTGAGTTCCTTGTCGAGTGACAGAGAGAACTGATTTTCGGGATATTTCTTGGCGAACTGTATGTCTTTCGTGTAGGCCACCGTTCCGGCATAGTATGGCATACGAAGTTCGTCCAATGCGCCCAGACTACCCTTCTCGGAGACGGCACTCAATCGAAGAAATTCATTTCTCCAGCGCTTCACGCCGAAGCGACCGAACAGATAGAGTGCATCCAGAATGCCATCAGAGAGTTTTTCGATTTCTATCCGAATGGCAATTACATTTTTGCCTTTGTTTACCCTTCTTCCTACCGCACACGTGACGTTTGAATGGTCATACCGGAATGTGGGTCTGAACGCGTTGCTTGGCAGCCGAGATCCATTCAGATATATCTGGTGATTGCCCGAAATGGCGCTTCTGTCCATAACCATTGCCAGTTTTCCCGGCACGATATCGGATGAAAAAGTCGATCGGAACCAGACCACAAGGGGAAGTTTCAGCCTTGCTTCGTAGGGCAGTTCGGACCCTTCGGATTCGAAATTAAACGGCAGGTTGGGCAAAGGGGACAGCCCGCGGATCTGTTCGAGAAACGGCTTGGGTTGTGTAGCTATCCACCGGCTGTCTTTGTAATCCGCTTTATGCCAACCCTGTTTTGCACCTTTGTTGTGCGTGTCGAACTGCATGCGGAATCGATCCAGACGGAGGCAGTTGTCTTCCTCGGGGTCTACTTTCCACGGACCTTTCAAGTCCAGAGTAAGCGGCATTGGTGTGTTAGAAGGAGCATGTTTCTGCGCTTTGCCTTCCGATACCACGAGCAGGTGAGACTCGAGACGGTTGAATTTCAGGTCTACCGTCAATCGGTTGCCCGATTTCTCGGTTGGCATCGGACTGCGGCGTCCTGTTTCCAGGTCCCAGCGTTCAACTTGCCGGTATTTGGCCGGCAGTCTCATCCCGATTCGCGAATCGAAGGATGTCTGTGTGGTGTTCGTGAGGAAGATGATCCTCTCTTTATCGGTCACGCGGTGCTGGCAAAGGAGTGCGGAAGACCCCTTCTTGTCTGTCTCCACCGTGATCTGGCGGGGTGCGAGTTGCTCCAGCAAATCGCACAGGGCCTTCGCGCCCTTATTTGTTACCAGAGACCCACCCGTCCTGATAAAGTGCAGGTTGCCTCGCTGGACTTTATGAACGCCCAGTTCGTGACCCAGATAGTCTCGAAGCATACGACCGGGTTCCATATCCGTGATCCTGCAAATCGCCTCCACCACCGATGCTCCTTCCTGAATGTCCTCCACGGGCAGCAGACCCATGCAGATCACTTTCCCACCAGAATTTTCGAATTGCCGGATGCATTCGAAGGCAGGTCTTTCCAGGTTGGTGATGGGCGGTATTATCAGGATATCATAGTCGGCCTTCCCCACACGGAGTTTGTTGCCGGAAATCCTGGCGTCAGCAAGATTCTCGGGATCCAGCGTGTCGAAGTCTCGCTGCATCTGACTGAGAGAATCGGAGAGATAGGCCCAGTCCCCGGCCAGGCGCTCGGCCAGTTTCTCCTCGTCAACATCATACCCTGCATACTGCCAGTTTACGTGCGGATGCGCCAGGTGTGACCAGAGACTGGTGACGGGATCCAGCATGGCAATATTTACCACCCGTTTCCCCTGACTGAGCACGTAGGAAAGTCTCCCCGTGTAATCGCTCAGGAGGCGGAAGTGTTTCCAGTATGGATTCTGCTGAAATTGGGAGGGTGGCGTGTGATGTTTGCGTAACCCGTCGATGGTGTAGGAGAACCCGTGGAAGTTGAACAGGTTGCAGCCCTGGGCACCCAACTTGTCAACAGACCACTTCATGTCCTGCAAAGTCAAGGACCAGCCAGTGTCCTGAAAACAGCTACTGGCAACACGATCCATCCCGTTCTGATGGATAAGGGAAGCAGAATACTTGGGGTTCTGGCGGTATGCAGCCGTATGGTTCACCCAATCCCGGGATTCCGTGGCCCCCACCTTTTCACTTCTGCTTGAGGTAGCGGGTATCTGGACGCTCGCCTGATGGGCATTGCGGTATACCGGCACATCCGCGGCATGTTTCACATTGTGCCGGCCGCACCATTCGATGCTGGTACCGTGATAATTGTCTCTGAGCAGTTCGCTCAGGGTCTGGAAATAGTCATACCGAATTCGTGAGGTATTGGGTCCAAAGGCGGTGATCAGGGCAGGCAGGCAGGTCAGCAGGTCATATTCGTTCTTTTTGTAGAAAGCTTCCGGAAGAAGGGGCGTCCAGGGCAGCCGAATCCTTTGTGGAGCGCCATCGGTCGTCAGTATCACGGGAATGGTGTTGCCCAGGAATTTCCCAAGGTGATTCACCGATGGTTCACGCGTGGTCTCCACAAAATGGGCCATCGCTTCGGCGCTGTAAGGATCAAATTGT
>CAVOEZ010000791.1:0-2612 GCA_963694355.1 Latescibacteria bacterium UBA2968
GCGCAGCAGAGAGCGTTGGAGCGTGATGCAGGGGCGCCTGGGTGGCCACGATTGCGATGTCTGGATTGACTTCGATGAGCATGTCCTCATAGTTCTGAAATACAGCTCGCACGCCGAATTGATCCTGCCATTTCCGGGTGCGATCGGGATCGATCTCTGCCCCGCCCACCAATTCGCACCCGGGGAGCGCCTGAACGGCCTCCGCGTGATGCGTTCCCATTCCTCCCAGGCCGATGATTGCAACACGATAGGTTTTCATGATTTCCCCGACTGATTTTCTTTGGCGGTCAATTCCAGCATTTTATTTCCACGAGTTTACTTGCTGCTGTGTGTGACCGTGCCCTGAGCCTCAGGAGAAAATTCCTGCGTCCAGCGGTTCTCGATTCTCGCCCGCCAGGATTTGACTTCCTGCTCGAGGTCCGTCACGAGTTCGGGATGCTCATTCTTCAGGTTCATTCGCTCTCCAGGATCCACTTCGAGATTCGACAAATGGATGTCGTCTTCCGGAGGCGAGCCCTCTGTGAGCTGCCCTTCCAGAACAAGCTTCCACTTGCCTTTGCGAATGGCGTTCTGTTTGGCCATTTCCCAGCAAATCGTGCGGTCATCCACCGCCTCACTCCCGGCAGCAAGATGGAGGAGGCTGGTGCCATCCAGTTCGAATTGGGATATGTTTCCGCCGGCTGATTCGATGCAGGTCGGAAACATGTCCATCGAAGCACAGGGCGTGTCGAGGACCTGTCCCGCTGGGATTCTGGTTGGCCAGTTCATGATTCCCGTAACTCTGATGCCACCCTCATACAAGCTGAATTTGTGTCCTTTGAGACCACCCGTCGTGCCGCCGTAGTAGGCGTCCTGATTTCCGTCGAGCCAGTTTCGGGATTCACGTGAGGGTCCGTTGTCGGCCGTAAAGAATGTGCAGGTGTTGTCTGTGAGTCCCAGCTTTTCGACCTCGGACATGATTTTCCCAACTGCGTCGTCGACCGCATTGAGCATTGCGGCCATCACCTGTCTGTCCCAGGGAAGGTGTGCGAACCGATCCATATATTTCTGAGGCGCGTGCATCGGATAGTGGGGTGCGTTGAACGGGACATAGAGCAGAAACGGTTTGTCGGCGGCTGCGGCTTCACGGATGTAGCGAACCGCGTTCTCGGCGATCGCCTCGGTGAAGTATCGTCCGTTTTCCCAGATTTCCTCGCCGTCCTGCCAGAGATCGTGCGTAGGGTTCAGACCAGGGCCCGGCCGGTTCATTCCCCAGTAGAAGATGTGCGAATAGTAGTCTATACATCCTGCGAGGAACCCGTACCAGTGATCGAATCCGTGGTTGTGCGGGCGGGACTCTTCCTTTAACCCGAGATGCCACTTCCCTGACATATACGTCTGGTAGCCCAGAGGTTTAAGCGCCGTGGCGATTGTGGGCACGTGGCCAGGCAATCCAGTCGCGGTTCGATGACCGGCCAGGATCGACCTGACCCCTGCGTTACCCGGATAGCGACCGGTGAGCAAGGCAGCACGTGACGGACTGCAGACCGGGCTGTTGGAATACCAGCTCGTGAATCGGGCGCCCCCCTGACCAAGGGCGTCGATGTGAGGTGTGTCGAAATCAGGGGCGCCCATACAGGAGAGATCCCCGTAGCCCTGGTCGTCCGTCAGGAAGATGATGAAATTCGGTTTGGTCATTGGGTTCCTATCCAATCAGGAGTCAATCGCTCTCACTCAACTGTTTCAGTTCGGCGAACCAACGGTCGTACCATGCCCTTGTTTCAGGTTTCCAGAGTCCATCGTGCAAGGTCGCTCGTTTGCGATACGGGGCATAATTGCCAATATGCCATCCGTTCGGCCGGTACAACGCGAAGTCGCCCGGCTCGAGGATCAGGCAGACCGCTCCCGGCATTCCGTGACAGTATGCCAGATTCAGTGACTCAGTCTCTTCATCGCTCAGGCCCTCGGTTTCAGGCATCGCTCGTGCAGCCTCAGGTTCAGAGGAGGTATCTGGACGGCCGTCGCTCCCGGGGACATACCAGGTACTTACATCCGTATACAGAGCACAATTGACCTGCGTGAAAAATGTAGGGTCCAGGGTGATCCTCGAGAACTCATCGGGATCCACACCCTTCGATTCCGTGGTGATGTCGCGGTGCCAGCGTGTACACCAGGGCCGCTCAGTAGGTTCGAAGAAGACGCCCAGGCGATCTAGTCCAGCGAATGTGTGATCCGGACTGAGGACACGCTGACAGGCATCGATGAGTTCCGTGAGCTCGGCATAGTCACGGAAGGGCTGCAAGTCGAAGCGATCTCCAAATTTCTCGACAGGCTGGAGCCGCTGGGCCTGAGGCCCCCTTTCGGTGCGGACAACTTCCCGGGCGATTTCCGTGACGCGACGCAGGTCGCCCACTAGAGCGGTTGGCAGGATACCCCGGAAGACGGTATAGCCGTTGCGATAGTAGTCCGAGATGTGTTGTTCGGAGAAGGTGAAGGACATAGGTTATCTCTTGGGTGAATGCAACTTCGAGAAGAGGTGACAGGATGGGAAGTGGCGGTGCTGACCAAATTATGAAGAGTGTCAGGAGAGCGCCAGAGAAAAGGGAGGGAGAAGGGGAGCGTCCGGGGTCCGG
>CAVOEZ010000792.1:0-2612 GCA_963694355.1 Latescibacteria bacterium UBA2968
CATTGCAGAAATGGAAATGGCCTCCGGTACAGGTGATCGGTCTGCCGCTGACCTGCATTCTGGGCCCGGGAATGTAGCCCCTGGCGAGCCCTTCCTTGAGCGTAAAACCCACTCTGTTTCTCGCCCCATGTTCCCGAATGGTCGTTATGCCCGCATCGAGATGACGCTTCATATTCATCGCGCCAGTAAGCACCATCATCTCGTCCGTATCTGTAAACATCTCAGCGTAAACGCGGCCATCCCCAGCAAGGCTCAAGTGGGTGTGGCTATCGATCATCCCTGGAGAAATGCATCTGTCCCCAAAGTCGATATGATGTGTACCAACTGAAGCGCCTTTAAGAACCTCTTCACCCGGCCCCACACGTGAGATCCGTCCCGCTTCGATCAAGAGTCCCTGGTCAGCCAATGTCGTTCCACTTACGCTGTCGAACAAGAGGGCCGCAGTCAACACGACGGGGTCTGGCATATCGCTGGGCATCACGTCCCTTTCTCAGTCGTTGTTCCCAACGCCTCAAAGCTTACCGGCGGTCCCATGTCGAAATGCTCGGCCGAAATCGTGGCCTGCCTGTAGGCCATATCCCCGGGTAAATGCCCGTTCAGTGTGCCTGCGCTGTCAAATATCGCCTGATCCTTGGCCTTCCCATGCCCGTAGAATATGGCATCTATCGAAAGTTCCCTCAACCGAGGCATCAGCTGGTCTGAATAATCATAGTGGATGGCAATCACCCGACGCGATGCCGGGGTCTCCGCCAGAGAGGATTCCAGCCAGGCCAATTGCCCCCCGGTCATACTCCTGCCAATCATGTGATACGTATCGGGATCATAGTGCATAAACCCATCCACCATTAGGAAATGAACCGGTCCAAGCAGAACAGACACATCATCAGTTGCTCCCCGCCAGGGCTTTCCAACCAGATTCCACCAGTGCCTGCGGCAGACTTCGAAACCTAGGTCATGATTCCCAGGGAGAAGAAACATCGGTATCTTTAGCTGATCGAATATCTCTCGGGCTCTGGTAAACTGCCCTCGAATGTCGGCTTCTGGTAAAGGTGGAAGTCCAGAACCCTGATACCGAGTGATCAGGTCCCCGGTGTGGATCACCAAATCCGGCTGCATAGCATTCAATTCCTGAACAAGATTGAAGCATCTCTCCGACTGGTCTTCAAGCTGGCCATCTTGTCCAACAAGTAACAAATGCCAGTCGCTCGTGAACACCATATTTACCGAGTGGATCGGTCCGCGCCGAAGCACAACAGATCTGAGGCTGATTTGTTCTGCCGTTTCAGACCGGACGACCAGGTCCTTCAATCCATCCCTCATGCCGATGGGCGCCCTGCAGCAAAACCGCCTTATACCTTTACTCTGACTCGATTGGGTTTCCAGTACCTCAAGTTCGAACAACTGCTTCCCGTCACGCAAAAAAAACGCCACATCCTCGCCAAAACAATCGTCTATGACAACGGCTACTGGACCTGGCGGTTCTACGAACTGGGGCTGACACCACCTGGGTGATCGGATGTTGCTCTGCTTCATAGGTGGGGAAACCAGATGAGTTCAGCGGGAAATCCTTGCGCTTCCAGAAACTGATAAATAGGCTCTGTTGACCCGATGCGCTCGAGCTTGTGAGCATCTGAACCTATCGCTATGCGGGCACCGCGCTTCACTAGGATACCAATGAACTCTATATACAATGGATCCTCAAAGAATTTGATATTTTTGGTATTGATCTCACAGGCGGTGTTACAGTCAGCAAGCGCGTCCGCCCATTCCTCAAGATAAATGAACGGAACATCCGAGAAATGCCATGTCTCCTCCAATCCCGCGCTGTCCAGTCGTTTCTGAACAATCGACCATGGATGTACGATCACATCTACCCATGAGGTCTGGGTGGCTGCCATTTGACATTTGTGATCGAATTCCACGAGGTCTTGAACAGAACTCAAATCTGCCGGCGTTGAACTGGATTCAGCCAGAACAAAATCCAGTCCCAGCTCGTTGCGATCAGCCTCCGTGCCATCCATGGTTCCATCGGGCCCATGGATGTTCACCTCCATGCCGAGGGCGACAGGTATCCCCGGTTCCAGCTGGAGAAATTCCGCCTTCAGGTCGTGGAGACATGCTATCGGATGTCGCCACCCACCGAGGTGTTCGAGGATACCGACGGAGGCAATGTTTTCCTCCAAACATCTCTCAAAGCAAGCCGCAACAGTGACCTCCTTGGAAGGTCGATCCGCCCGGTACGAGGTAGCATGTATGTGGGTATCTACTCGGGGGATGGTCACATCGATTCTTTCCTGGAAAAGGCTTCAAACTTCTGGAGCGCGAGGTCAGCGGTTTCCTCAGGTGTCGCGGATTCTGATGAGGTAATGAAAACATCCGCGCGTCTGTAATACTTCCCACGTTCTTCGAGCATCGAGCGAATCTTACCCATCCGTTCCTCGTCGGTCAGTCCCACCAGCAGGGGTCTTTCTGCGTTCCGACTTACTCTCTCAAAAATGGTCTCCGCCGAAGCTTGCAAGCAGACACACAGGCCAGTCTCCCGAATCGTAACCCAATTGTCCTCCTGGGTAACCGCGCCACCACCCAGTGCAATCACGGCATCCTCGCCGGTA
>CAVOEZ010000793.1:0-2609 GCA_963694355.1 Latescibacteria bacterium UBA2968
ATTCTCCACGGTAGAGCGTGATGTCTACCGACTGAAGTCGGTCCTGGGCCTCAACTGCCATTTTGAGGATTCTTTGATGAACATCGTTCTCATAATTCTGTAACTCTGCAGGTTTGGGTTTGAGCGTGGAGTAACCCTCATAGCCGCACATCGGACCGCTGTGTGTGTGCGAGCAGTTGATGACGATCGCCTCGAATGGGACATTGATAATCCCTGAGAGGTCCTGTCGAAGACGATAAGTGGCGGTCTGATCCATGCTGACTACGTCTACGGATATCCACAGGGTCCGGTTACCTTGCGCGTCTTCCAGAAGTGTGGCGAAGGACATTAGTGGGTCGAGGACGGAAGCACCGGGCGTGAACCGGGGACCTCGTCCGCCCATTGGCAGTCCAAGTGGGGGAGTGGTTTCGGTTTCCGCCCAGCCGGCCTTTCCAGTGGCCATGATCATACTCCTTTGGTTCGAATTGAGAAGAGGTTAGCTGCGCAGGGAGGCAACAAGTCGAAGGGGATTTGTCAGGAGATCCAGCGCGGACAAGATAGATGGACAGATGATATCGGCGTGAGACAATGCATCGTAAGCGGCGCCTTCCTCTTGAATGACCGCGATCCCCAGGGCGGCCGCTTCTAGCATGAGTCTGTCATTTCGACCGTTTCCTGCGCAGACGGTGTGCGTGACACCGAGCTCCTGGATATAATTCAGCTTGCCTTCGGCCTGGTTTTTCTGAGGTAGGATACAGATACGACAGGGTAAATCGTCTAGGCGCGAGACCACCTTGCCGAATGTGTCTGCGGTGACCACGTGTACTGTCAGCGATTTAGACAGGTTTTTCAGCCGTTCGGCTACCCCTTCGATGGGTTCACCGTCGATCGCCAGGGTGCCGTTGTAGTCCAGTACCAGGTGCTCGAGGTGAAGCTTCCCGAAGCCGGGGATATCGATGTCGATCATATCTGTTCGAGACCTTATTTGATGCGATATTCTTCTATCTTGTCCCGATTCAGGGTCACGCCGAGTCCGGGTCCCGGAGGAGGAAGGAGATGCCCGTCTTCGATCGTGAACTTTTCATTGATTACGTCGTCACTGTGATAGACGAATCCGTTAACGTCACTGCCGTATCCGAGATTTTTCATTGCGAAGGCGAGATGCGCCTGCGCCGAGGTGCCAATTCCAAGTTCGGGCATGCTGCCGATGATGCAGGGAATGCGAGCAGCTTCGGCGATTGCGAAGATTTTGGACGCTGGAAATATGCCGCCGGCTTCCGAGACATAGACGTTGAAGATGTCTACGGCCGCTGCTTTGATGCAGGCCATCGCGTCGGATGGGGTCCACACGCTTTCGTCGGCCATAATGGGTGTGTCCACGTGTTCACGGATGTGGTGAAGACCCTCCAAATCGCTGTAGTGGAGGGGTTGTTCCACGAGCTCGAGGTTGTAAGGTTCGAGGGCCTTGATATTTCGTACGGCCTCCTTGGGGTTCTTCCAACCCATGTTGGCATCAACTCTGATGGTGATGTCATCGCCAACTGTGCTGCGGACAGCCGCCACCGTGGCCTCATCGGATTTGGCGTCCATACCTATTTTCGCTTTGATCGTTTTGTAACCCTGCTTGACCAGATTTGCAGCATAGTCGCCAATTTCTTCTGGCTCACCCATGGAGAGGGAATGACTCAGCAGTACGCGGTCTCTGACCATGCCGCCCAGCAGATTGTAGACAGGGGTGTTAAGGCTTTTTCCAACGATGTCGTACAGCGCCATGTCGACGCCTGCCTTGGCAGGATAGGATCGGTGCAGCAGGCTGTCCATTGTCCCGTGTATGTCGGCAATTTTGAACGGATCACGGCCTGTGAGCGCTTCGGCGAGCAGATCATTGATGTCTTCGGCGTCGCCCCTTCCCTTTCGATCCCATATACTGCAGATCTCCCCCACGCCGGTGATGCCCTCATCAGTTTCGATTTCGACCACGGCGTTTTCAGATGCCAGATTTCTGCCCAGGCTGCTCATAAAGAGTTGGGGACGCGGTACTCTCACAGGTGTTGCGGTGATTCTGGTGATCTTCAAGGTGATGCTCCTTTCACTTGGTCAATTTCAGCGTGTCGAACAGATTTCCGTCCAGGTCTATCGCATGTAATTCGAGTGTGTTTCCGGCAATGATCACTTGCAGAAAGTGGGGGACTGCAAGCGATTTTGCAGTGTGCCAGGCCTGCTTGTGATGGAACCAGTCTGGTTTGGCTCCAGCTCCGCCGGCCACAATATAGATAATGCCTGATTTCTCATCCAGTCTATTTGCCGTGAGTGGGTGGCTCCGTTCATAGACGATGGTGTGAGAGTTGAAGACTAGGTCCACTCCGTGTCGTTCCATGACAGGGGACAGGGCCCGCATCTCTTCCACCTGGTAGTCTCCCGATACGTATGGCGGGTAGTGGAAGAATACGACTTTCCAGGTCTTTTTGGTCTTCTCGAGGTCATCCGCGAGAAATTCGTATTGCGCAGATCCAGGTTTCAGGTCCTCGGTAGCCACGGGTTTGCCGTCTTTGTACTCGACAAATGCGGTGCTGTCCAATGCTGTGAAATGGGTATTCCCGTAGTCGAAACTGTAGTAATTTCCCGGTTCT
>CAVOEZ010000794.1:0-2608 GCA_963694355.1 Latescibacteria bacterium UBA2968
TTTTCACGCTCTTATCTGCTGTTGACCGCTGTGCCCGCAACTGGGCAACCAGGACCTCGGTTCGAATATCGGTACCGATAGACATGGTTTCTACCCCTTTTTTCCTGATGGTTTCATTCCCTATCTATAGATATCGACAGGAATCTGAGAACCTTTAGTATTTTTTCGATCGTCTCATGTGGCTGTCCAATAATCAATTGCGGCCAGGGCACAGCCACCGGGTCCAGCGTTCTCCCTTGAGATTTGGTCAATCCTTCCGGGCCATATCCACCCGAGGCAAACCCGGAGCGTGTCGATTGACACTGCACAGGCAGTTCGGTATATTCTTCCTCTGATCTGGCGCAAGTACTGCAAAATACAAGGAGTTCGATATGGAAGGCGCATACCGGTACGTGCTGACAGATGTCGAACGGGCAATCTGGACAGACACCTGGCAGGTGGATGAAGAAACCCTCCCCCTTGGGGCGGGTGCGACCTGGCGTGTGGGCAAGACCACGCTAAGGGGCGGCACACAGCATGGCATCGACCTGATCGAGGTGGACAACGGCGCCTTCTCATTCTTTGTTGTTCCAACACGAGGCATGGGAATCTGGAAAGGAATCTACAAGGGGATCCCGCTGGGTTGGGAATCGCCTGTTAGAGACCTGGTACACCCGGGTCTTATAGATCCCAATGACCGCGGAGGTCTGGGCTGGCTGAAGGGGTTCAATGAGTGGATCGTACGGTGTGGCCTGAACAGCAATGGCGCCCCCACCAACGACGTCGTTATCGACAACAACGGAAACGAAGCCGAAGTTTTTCTGCCGCTGCACGGCAATATTGCGAACATCCCGGCCCGACAGGTCGAGATCAGGGTGCAGCTGACCCCACCTCACGCAATCACCGTTGTTGGAATCGTTGAAGAAACGATGATGTTTGGTCCCGCGCTTCGGTTAACTACTCATATAGAAACAGCACTGGGTTCCAATGAGGTCACCATTTCAGATCACGTCACCAACCTGAGTTCAGATCCATCAGAAATGCAGCTCCTGTATCACTGCAACTACGGCCCACCTCTGCTGGAAGATGGTTCCATGCTCGTAGCCCCGTACAAACAGGTTTCACCAAGAGACGAAAGGGCGAGGGAAGGCATCGGAACATTCGACAGGTTTCAAGGCCCCAGATCAGGATTTGTGGAACAGGTCTATTTCTATGAGCTCCTCGGGAAACGCGGGAGCAGGGAGACGGCTGTTCTGCTGAAGAACAAGGAAGGCAATCTGGGCTCAACATTGCAATTCTCTCTAAAACAGATGCCATCTTTCAGCTTGTGGAAAAACACATCCACTATGCAAAATGGATACGTCACAGGTCTGGAACCCGCAACCAACTATCCAAATCCAAAACCATTCGAACGCAGAAACGGAAGGGTACCGGTACTTGAGAGCGGAGCGACCCATCAGACGGATCTGAAGATCACCGTTCACGATTCCCGAAAGAGCGTACTGGAGTCAGAACGTCAAATAAGACAGATCCAGAGAAATGGAAAACCCAAAGTATCTGAAATCCCGTTAAGCCGGCTTTCGGGGTAAAAGAACCTGAACGCCTTACTCACCGAAAAGGAACAGAACAGGTGAAGCCAAAATTGACCTTCCAGGAACTCATCCTCCGCCTGGAGAGATTCTGGGCAGACCAGGGATGCATTATCTGGCAGCCACTCAGTGAAAAGGTAGGCGCCGGGACCATGAATCCGGCCACCGTGCTCCGAGTTCTCGGCCCCGAGCCATGGAATGTGGCATATGTGGAACCCAGCTTCAGACCGGATGACGGTCGGTTTGGCGAAAACCCTAACCGAATGCAGATGCATACTCAATACCA
This sequence comes from Latescibacteria bacterium UBA2968, assembly GCA_963694355.1. Taxonomy (GTDB): domain Bacteria; phylum Latescibacterota; class UBA2968; order UBA2968. Next base: position 1,855 of record CAVOEZ010000794.1, read on the forward strand.
GGTCATTCTGAAGCCCGATCCTGGGAATCCACAGGAACTTTACCTGGATAGCCTGGAGGCCCTGGGCCTGGATAGAAAGCAGCACGACATTCGATTCGTAGAAGACAATTGGGAATCGCCCGCCCTTGGCGCCTGGGGACTGGGGTGGGAGGTCTGGCTGGACGGCCTGGAGATCACCCAGTTCACCTACTTTCAGCAGGCAGGTGGATTGCCGCTCGATCCTGTGGCGGTGGAAATCACTTACGGTCTGGAGAGAATCGCGATGTATCTGCAGGATGCCCGGGAGGTCTGGCAGCTCTCATGGAACGATACGGTCACCTATGGTGATATCCTGAAACACCAGGAGGTGGAATATTGCAACTACGAATTCCACTGGGCCAATGTCAAAAGACTGCAAACCATGTACACACTGTACGCCGAGGAGGCCAAGGCTGCGGTGGATCGGGAAATGGCCATACCGGCGCACGATTACGTCCTGCGATGCTCGCACACCTTTAACCTGCTGGATACGAGAGGTGCGATCGGTGTAACCGATCGGGCGCGATACTTTGCCGAGATGCGGGATTTGGCGAGGCAGGTGGCCGAAGTGTTTGTGAAGCAGCGTGAGGAAAAGGGATTTCCGCTGCTGACCCCCGATACCAGGGAGGAGAAACCGGCCGTCACTCCCGATTTCCCCGAACTGGAATCCGGAGATCTGTTGCTGGAACTCGGTACGGAAGAGCTGCCTCCAGCCGACGTGTTGACGGGATTGGAT
>CAVOEZ010000795.1:0-2605 GCA_963694355.1 Latescibacteria bacterium UBA2968
GGAAACGCTACCGGTACCCCCATATTCACCACCAATCGAAATCACGTCGTTGCGGATCGCCGCATCCGGCAATCCACCCGGTCTCGGATTTCTCTCAAAAACCATCACATGTGGGACGCCCAGTGTCTTCACCAGATCCAGACTGCGACGCTTCTGTTCTTCTGTAGCCTCAGCAGAAAAATGTGTGCTGGCGTGAGGGCGATAATCCAGTGATGCGCCTCCACCGTGAAAATCCGCAACCACATCCACCATCGGCATCAGATGTTTTTCCACGTAGTCAGCAATCTTCCAGGTGGGCCCGCCTGTGGGATCTCCCGGGAAGACACGGTTCAGATTTCCATCGTCCAGAGGACTCACGCGTGTTCCCCCTTGAACTGCGGGCAGATTAAGGGCCGGAATAATTATGATACGTCCCTTGATCTTATTCGGATCCAGGTCCTGAATCATCCTGGTCAACACAACCTGACCTTCATACTCGTCACCATGATTGCCGGACGTCAAAAGAATCTGTGGGCCTTCGCCATTCTTGAAAACCGCCACGGGAATCATCAACACGCCATAAGCGCTGCGGGTTACGGAATGGGGCAACTGTAACCAACCCACCTGCTTGCCTTCCTGATCGAAATCCACTGTCGGGGTGATCTGCGTCAAATCGAGTCTCCTTAATGGCACTATTGGGAATAATTCATATCCTGGTTCACTGTAAACATGCGACTGCCTCAACCGGCAAATCTTGGCTCCGGAACTCCACGTACACCAGTATCCACTGCGAGAATTCCACCTGCCCACGGCTGCTGTCCCAGTTCATCCTCTGTAAAACCGAACCTGGCGCAAGTAACATACAGCACATCCAGATTCGTTCCACCGAAAGTGCAGCTGGTGGGTCGCTGCACGGGAAGATCCACCTTCCGGTCGAGGCTCCCGTCTGGTGCAATTCTCAAAACACATCCGCCATCCCACCTGCAATTCCACAGGAAGCCCTCCTCGTCAATGGTCGATCCATCCCCATAGCCAGGACCCTCGAACTTCGCAAAGTCCCTGCGATTGCCAACCTCCCCGGTCTCGCCATCGTAGTCATATGCATAAATTGCGTCAAAGGTATCGCCAAAATACATCGTCTTGTTGTCCGGACTCCAGGCAAAGGTATTGGACACACCGAATCCCGTGTCCCACTTTTTACACGTCCCATCCGCCTGATAACAATACAGCGAGCCCGAACGCTCATCAATCGGCATATCTTCACCATTCGCACCCACATTGTTCTGCATCGTACCGAACCAGAAGCGCCCACTCCGATCGCACTTGCCGTCATTGGTCCTGTTGTTCGGCAGATCCGGCTCCGGAGAAAGTACAGGTGTAGTGAGTCCTGTCTCCAAATCGAAGTGACAGAGCCTGCTTTGCATCGCTATCAAAAGACCGCCCGATTCTCGCACCGCAAGGGATGTACCCATTTCCGGCAAACGCCATTGATCGTGTTTCCCACTTTCGGGAATAAATCGATGTAGTGTTGGATTCGGCATGGGAACGTCTACCCAATAGAGAGTGTTCTCCACCGAATCCCACACAGGTCCTTCACCAAGCAGGTTGCCGCATTCGAGTGCACAGGTAACGTATGCCATAGATTTCCTTTCCCAACCTCGAGATCTCGATGAGCAAGGCCATTATGCGAAGAAGGTGCAAGGTAATATGTCCAACTTGAAATGACAACCTGAACGAGTACTTGTAAACACCGTGATAACAGCATGGAAACATCTCGGGTCATTCCACCGTCAAAGTTGCATACGGAGGGGTGACCATCCGCCCTGTTGCTGATCCCAGTTCTGCTTTATTATACCAAAACTGAATGAAGACCCGTCCATCCATAACCGTAAGGTCAATTCGATGCCCAAGCCGGATCCTTACACCAACGAAGCCATAGCATCCGCGAGGCAGTTCGAGATCGACGAACCGCGTTTCAAACTCGTCGACCTGCACCCCACGCAGGGAAAAAACAATCGGGTGCTTCGAGGTACTTTTGATGGCGCTCCCGTTGTCCTGAAATATTATGGTGACGGATTCAAGTCAAGCACGCCATCCGCTCTCCGAAAGCTCAGGGAGATTACCTTTCTCAGACACGCGCATGGAACCGGTTTTGTGCCGGGCCTCCTGGCAAAAACTGACCGACTGGTAGTGATGGAATTGATCGAAGGTGAACCCCTTGCGATTCAACTCCGAAGAATGGGTCTCAGGTCGGCCACCGCTGAAACAGCACTGCAAATCGGGGCTGCACACCGCACGCTCTCAGACCTCCATCTCGAATCGGCAAAGATACTGGAGATCGAGAGCGCCTGCTTCGGTGGTATCACGCTGGGCGAACGTATAGAAAACCTGCTGGAGGGAGCTGCAGGGTTTTCAGGAAGGGACTTGCTGGGTGGGGTGGAGAAGAACTCCCTCGAGAAAATAAGGGACTTGTCTTCCGTATTTCTATCGGAACCTCGCGTACTCTACAGGTATGACAACAATCTGGGCAACGTGCTTGTAGATACGAATGGTCAACTGCTAAGTCTGGTGGATTTCGAACAATGCTTTGTCGGGACGCCCACGCTTTATCTCGGAGCGATGTTCG
>CAVOEZ010000796.1:0-2604 GCA_963694355.1 Latescibacteria bacterium UBA2968
CCTTCTGGTATCCGATAAGAGAAATGGCGTCCGCTATTTTCCCCAATCCTCCAGACAGACCGTAGAACGGCTCACTCACAACCCTGAGCATCTTCCTCAGCAGCTGCACATCGAGCTGTATCTTGTCGGCAATTTCCTGAACGGGAGCGCTCAGATCCGTCGTCATCCTGGCAATTTCCATTGCAAGAGACGGCAGTTCCGGGAATCCTTCAGTTTGACCGATCTGTTGGACAATATCGTCTACGGACATAACATCATTCCCTTTTCAAATCAGGGTGTATCCGTAATCAGCTTCTCGCCATCGAAAATCAATTTGCCCTTCTCGTATATACAGCCCGTTTCAGCGTCAAGCTCATACTTCATCAACTGACCATGCGAGAGGTGGTTGAACACCTCCTTGGGATCTTTGTATTTCTCGATCAACTTCTCGATCGGGCCCTCGAACTGAATCTGTCTGCGCACAGGTCGGTTTTTCTGGCGCTTTTCCCGTTCTTCTTTGGTGATGATTGGAAGCCGCTCCGCGGCTGGACCAAGCCTGCTGGCATACTCCTGGCGCTGGCGAAAACGGTCATGGCGTTTTTCGAGTTCTGTTTTCTGTTCTACATTGTCATAATACTCGGCAAGCTCGTCGGCCTTCTCGTGGAATCTGGCCCTTTCATCATCGTTTAAATCCTTATTGCCGGCCTTTCGCATGATGTCTTTCAGCGAGTCACTCATTCCTCACCTCTGTAGAGTTAGAACCTCTTGTATTCGCCCTGATCACGTCGTCTGGAATTTATCTCGAATAGACCCAATTTTTCGCCTTTTTCCGCACAAAATACATCCTGAAACATACGCCTGCACCTGTGTTTTGTCAACGCCAAAATTAGGGCTGCAGATCGAACAGAATCCCGTATTGAGCCACCCGTTCTTGCAGGGAGTCAGCCTGTATCTCAAGGCAGGACTCGTCCATCCTGTAATTCCTGCAAACCTCTGGCCTGTCCTCATATATACCACATCTTAAGTCTTCGTTCAGATGCTGGCACGGAACGCCCGCCGGCTTGTTCAGGGTACTGATGTCCGGTGCAACACAGCAAGCCGCACAACCCGCGCAGGAAAGCCCATTCAACACGTTTTCTCGATTCATCCCGTATCCCCCGAATCCGGTTGACTTGCCCGCTGCGCCCGGTTACTTTTTCCATATCAGACTTGATCTTGCCGTCCACAAGAATTCTTCAGATCTTCAGGAGTCATATCCAGATGTCGAATTTCGACCGTCTTGTAGAAATCATGTCCCGTTTGAGAGGGCCCGATGGCTGTCCATGGGATCGGGATCAGACACACGAGAGCCTGAAACCTTACCTCATAGAGGAAGCTTACGAGCTCCTGGAGGCCATCGATACAAAAAACGATCAGGACATCAGAGATGAGCTTGGAGATGTCCTGTTGCAAGTGGTTTTTCACGCACAGCTCGCCCGCGAGAAATCCCGTTTTACCATTGAGGATGTCGCGGAGGCCATATCAGAGAAGCTTATCCGCAGACATCCCCACATCTTTGGCGATACGGAAGTGGACGATGCGGACCACGTAGTTCGCAACTGGGAGGCCATCAAATCCCAGGAAAAAAAGGAAAAAGGAGAAACCGACTCGGTCCTTGGAAGCATCCCGCTTGCCTTGCCCGCTCTGCAGCGCGCCCGCCGAATCCAGCAGAGGGCATCCAAAGTCGGGTTCGACTGGGAGAAGGTGGGAGAGGTCGCTGACAAGGTAAAAGAGGAAATGGATGAGTTTCTCGAAGCCCACGCCAACGGGAATGCTGATCATGCCGAAGAAGAACTGGGTGACCTGTTATTTGCCCTTGTAAACCTTTCCCGGTTCATGGACATCTGTCCAGAAGAAGCATTGAGGAAGACCATGACCAAATTCCAGAGTAGATTCGAATACATCGAAGCAGAACTCGCCAAACAGGACAAACATCCCCGAACCGCCAGCCTGGAAGAAATGGACTTGCTGTGGGAGAAGGCCAAAAAAGCCCTCTAAAGCGAATCTGGAGTTAGCCGCCCGGTCTGATAAGACCGAGTTTTTTCAGCAGAGCGACGCCTGCGTGCAGATCCTGCAAGGCCATACCGGTAAAATAAGCCACCAGTCCTTCACCTCTCCGCTCTGCCAACCTGCCCAATGCCGCGTCCCCTATGGTGAATATCTTTCCTTCCTGGTCTTTCGACAATCTTGCCGGTTTTCCTGTCCCGGCGGCTGACAGAAAGTCGCCTGATTTGGCGGCCTGTTCAGCGTGGTCGACCACGATTTCCCTCTGCCAGATCAGGCCAGGTTCGAGCTGTGATGTCCTTGGATCACCGGCGATCACCGAGAGGTGAACCTCCCTGCCCAGGTCCTGCTCTCCTAAAACGGGTTGTGGTGTGGGTACTGAGGTGAAGACCGCATCCGAGCCCTCCAGACAGGCTGGAATAGAATCGACAATTTCCACACGGGCTTCTACATCACCCTCCAGAAGTTCCTTGAATCGAATCCGATTCTCCAGCCGTCTGCTCGTCACCCGAATGACATCGGGACCAAATGCCGCGTCTGCGCACCTTGCGAGCGCCTCGGCTATCCTGCCGGTCCCAATTA
>CAVOEZ010000797.1:0-2604 GCA_963694355.1 Latescibacteria bacterium UBA2968
GAGGCCGAAGGGGTTACCGATGGCGATTGCCCACTCTCCGATGATGATGTCATCCGAGTCACCCAGATCCACCGCGGGTAGACCCTCCACATCGATGTGGATCACCGCCAGATCCATCTGACGGTCGACCATTACATTATTCCGGATGTCCTTCACGTCGAAGCTGCGGCCGTCCGCAAATGTAATTGTGATTTCTTCGGCGCCTTCGACTACATGATGATTGGTGAGGATGTACCCATCTTCCCGAATCACATAACCCGAGCCAATGCTGGGCTTCTTCTCCTGAACGATTCCAGGATAGTAATAGAATTCCCACATGGGGTGGCGGTATCTGACCGGGGACTCTTCCAGGGTAGTTGTGGTCACTCCGACTACCGATGGTGCCACCTTTTCTACCGCCTGTACAATCGCGTTTCGTCGGGACTTCTGAATGTCATCCGCAGCAGGTGATGCATCTGCCACGGTTACGCCGGACGGATTCTGCACCTGAAGCAGAGCCCTCTCTTCAGGGATTAGAAACATACTCAGGATGATAACCAGCAGTCCAATCAACGCTATCCGGCGCACGAAATTCTACTCTCCCGAATCTTCTCCATACGATACTTCCCTCAGGAACAGACCCTGTGGCGGAGCATTGGGTCCAGCGCGCCGCCTGTCTCGAGCCTCAAGGATCTTCACGATGTCCTGAGGGGTTCGTTTACCTCTGCCCACCTGTACCAGGGTACCTACGATTCCACGAACCATCGATCTGAGGAACCGGTTTGCGTCGATGCTGAGGTGCAGTTCGCTGGATACCTGCTGCCAACAGCATTTATGTATATGGCACCCCCTGGTGTCACGCTCTTCGGCTGATACGCAGAAAGATGTGAAATCGTGATGCCCAACCAGGTGCCCGGATGCAACACGCATCGCGTCCAGGTCGAGCTCTGATTTGAGGCGCCAGACAAATCTGTGATTCAAAGCTGTGGGACGAAACGAAATCCGGTATTGATAGGATCGTCGTCTTGCGTCGAAGCGCGCGTGAAACGCCTTTGATACTTCTTTCACCTCTCCAACGGATATATCATTTGGCAACAAACTGTTCAACCCGTTCAGGATCCTCTCTGTAGCAATTCCTGAAGGGGTATAGAAATTTGCGATCTGCCCCATTGCGTGGACACCCGTGTCGGTCCGTCCGGCAGCCGTGACGCGGGTTTTATGGTTCAGCAGGCGACCCAGGCAGGATTCAATTTCACCCTGGATGGTACGTTGATCGGGCTGGATTTGCCAGCCTTTGTAATCCGTTCCGTCGTATTCGATCAGCAGCTTGATGTTGCGCTGCCTGACATCACCATTCGAATCGTCCGACACTCAACGCCAACCCGGAGAAAATAAGCAGTAGTATGACAGCAACACCATCGGCAAATGCAAATGCGAGTACCCTGAATCGGGACCGTTCAAAATCACCACGGTAGCACCGGGCCTCCATTGCAATTGCGAGCTTGTCTGCACGTGTGAACGCAGAGATGAAAAGCGGCATCAAAAGGGGGAGCATGCTGCGGATACGTTTTATGGGACCGCCGCCAAAATCTGCCCCTCTTGCCAGTTGGGCCTTTCTGAGTCGATCGGCCTCGTCTACCAGAATCGGAATGAATCTGAGCGCTATGGTGACTGTCATAGCGAATTCGTGGACCGGAAAACGTATCCTCTTGAGCGGTCCAAGCAGTGATTCCAGGCCGTCGGCGAGCTCAAGAGGAGATGTGGTAAGTGTCAGTAGCGAGGTTCCCAGGACAAATGCCGAAAACCTTGCGGCAAGGAACGCTCCCTGACCCATTCCTTCCTGTGTAAACGTTCCTACTCCTCCCGGAAGGGTCACCAGGGTTTCGCCTGGCATCGTCCAGGCGTGCAGGAAAACGGTCAAAACAAGCAGAGGCAGCACGGGCTTCAAATTGCCAAGCAGGAGTCTAACCGGCAGTTTGCTAATTTGTCCAAACAGGCCGATCAACAATATTGTGCATCCCAGCGCCAAGGCCGAACGGCCACCGAGCAGAGAAGTCATCAGGAGCACAGTGCAAATAATTTTTGCGCGGGGATCAAGAATGTGGATGAGGGACGTGCCCTGCACATAACGCCCCAGCGTAATATCGGTCAGTAGCAATGGCCCCCCGAGATAGCACCTAACCTCAAAGAAAAGCAAATAGTTGAGGCGATCCAACTCTCCAAAATATACCAACTGAAAATTGGATTGTCAATGACTATTCAGGTCCGGGGAAGGGCCCTGCCTGGTCCTGAAACCTTTCGCCGCTTCAATTTCTAAAGGTGTCCTGATGTAACCCACATCGGATGGTCGGGACGGGAAAGGAGAGGGACAACCCAGGAAATCAGGGTCGATGAATGGCTGAAAGTATTGGGGAGCAGTTGAAAGTAATGTTCCCTAATTTCAGCAAGCACGGCACGATTGGCGGCGCTCCACAAGGGCACGGATATTGCCCTTGAGAATTCCCCAAAATGCAAAAAGGGGGAAAGGCTTGCGTCGTCCGGCACTAGGATCTGCTGCTGCGTTTTCGATTGGAACACTGGCGGGAAACCACATTTCAGGGCCCTTGTCGTGGCTAATCGCAACCA
>CAVOEZ010000798.1:0-2598 GCA_963694355.1 Latescibacteria bacterium UBA2968
CCTTTACGATCTGTGATGACGATAAGCGCAGGGCTCCGTTCCGTAGCCTAGGGAAAGCGTACGCATGGATTCCTCGGCCAGCTGCTGCTCCGAGATATCTCTTACGGCCGCAACAACAAGCAGCCCTTCGGAAGTTTCGATGGGGCTCAGGCTGATTTCGGACGGAAATTCCGACCCGTCCTTGCAGCGTGCCTGCACCGGTCTTCCCTCACCCAGTTTTCGTGCCAGCGGATTCTGAATATAACCCGAGAAGTGGTCCACATGAGCCTCGTGGTATCTCGTGGGTACGAGCAGGGAAATCGGCCGACCTATCATTTCATCACTCGTGTAGCCGAATACCTCCTCGGACATCGCATTCACCATCTGAATCAGGCCGCTCTCGTCGACAATGATCATGCAATCCGGCGTGGAATCCAGGATCAAGCGAACTCTTTTCTCGGAGTGTTCTCTTTCCCTCGATTCTCTCGCGTAATGGAGTGCCGTAGCTGCAATTCGCGAGGCCTTACCAACCCATGCGATCTGCTCATCAGTAAGCTGCTGGAACAGACAGAATTCCACAACACCTGCCAACTCGTCGTTTCCTATCAGTGGACAAGTGAGGACCTGCTTTGGCTTGGCATTTCCCAGACCGAAAGAGACCGACCAGTTCTGATCGCCAGGTTCAGTGACGAGTGTCTGCCGAGACTTTCCAGCCGAGCCCACCGACCCGGATCCCATGGGAAAGATGCTTGCCTCTTCGGCTTCGGGCGGGAGGGCATGATGGGCCATTCGATGGAGTTGCCCATCTTCCTGAAGGACATAAAGGGCGCCGACGGGCGCGTTGAGGAATTCGACCATCGCATCCAGGCTGTGCTCCGCGATGGCGGATGCGGACAGGGTGCCCTGCAGACCGGCAGCGAGTTTTCCCAGGCTGGTCTCGGTAGTTGCCTTGTATTCGGACAGTTCGCTGGCTCTGTGCAGTTCCTCAGTCCGTTCCCCCACCTGCTTCTCCAGGTCCTCCCTGAAACCAATGAGTTCAGACCTGTCTTTCGCCAATCTGTTTGCCATACCCACAAATGATTCTTCCAGCACCTTCAGTTCGTTCTTGCCAGTGATGCCGGTATCCAGACGGAAGTCAGCGGCCTTGTCTGGATCGAATGTACCCACTGCCGAGGTCAGCACACCCAGGGGGCCTGCGAGATGTCGTTTGAAGAGGCCTATGAAAATTATGCAGAGTGCGGCAGCCACGAGAAAGGACTGCATGAGTGTGAGGCCTATGCTGAGTTTGACCCGATCCATTACCACATCGGAACTGGAGTAAATGGTGATGTGTCCGACCAAAACCAGGTCAGACCTGTCCTCTATATGAATCTGGGCACGATGTTCGAATACCTTCAAGAATCCTTCGACCGCTTTCATATGCTGGTCTTCGTTGATCCTTCGAATCTGACCTTCCTGAGTGCGTACGATCCCGCTTTGTGCAATTGCCACACCGGTTTCGTCTTCAATACGCGCCCCAACGACAACGGGTAGATCCAACATACCCTTGAAAAAGCTTTCCACCTGTTCCGTGTTAACATCCCAGAGTGCCGTGGCCAGCCCTGGGGAAAAGGCTCGCTCGATTACACGGAGTTCCTTGTCCACCTGGTCTTTCACATTGTAATAGCTGATTACAACCTGAGCGACCAGCAGCAAGGCCGTTAATGCGAAATATGCCAGGATGACCCTGGTGAGCAATTGGAAGGCGATGGAATCGCGTTTGAAAGTTTGGAAGATCCTGTTCAGATTCATGAAGTCCTCGAACGATTTACTGTCTACACAGTGCGACGTTACCTTAGTGAATATAACTCCTGATAATCTCGTCGTATCTTCCTGTTTTGCGAAGTTCTGCAAGCCCCTTGTTGAATGCGTCCCGGACGCCGGCGGCTCTGAATCCTACCTTATATGGACTTGGCGAGAAGATCTCGTGAATCGTAACCTCCTCGAGATTTACCTCATCCTCTAGTTGCTGTCGGTAGTACTTGAAAATGTTGATGTCGATTATGATGACCTGGGTTCTCTTCTTATAAAGCAGCAAGACTTGCTTCTTCTGATCATGTGTTTCGTGGTAGGCTTTGCTTCTTTTCGTTGCCGACGCATACTCACTTCCAAGGTATTTCGTGGCGTTCTGGAATGCCAACACGCTCCTTTGCACCAAGTCATCAATCTTTTCGATACGATATCTGTTACCGGCCAAGGATACGGCGACATTGTGGTAGGTGATGTGTGACTCTGAAAAGAACACATCCTCAAGACCAGCCGACTCGGACACTGTGAGTGCACCGTCCACCTTGCCAGACGTCAAGTGCCTTGTTACTCGCGCGAATGGAACCGGGACAGGTTTTATGCTGTAGCCCACCAACCCCAACGATTCCCTAACGATGTCAAGCTCAAGTCCTGTCTTGGTATCAGGGAAAATATAGGGAGGGAGTGTCAGACCAATTGCCAGTTCCAACTCCTCTGCCGAGACAACTCGCGAGGATAGAATGATTAGAATGAAAATGAGAAGAGGGAATCGGTGCATCGGTTTTCCTGTTTCTCCCAATCGCAAAGTGGATCTGAGGAACCGGTCATCTTTGT
>CAVOEZ010000799.1:0-2590 GCA_963694355.1 Latescibacteria bacterium UBA2968
CTCCGCCGGCCACAATATAGATAATGCCTGATTTCTCATCCAGTCTATTTGCCGTGAGCGGGTGGCTTCGTTCATAGACGATGGTGTGAGAGTTGAAGACTAGGTCCACTCCGTGTCGTTCCATGACCGGGGACAGAGCCCGCATCTCTTCCACCTGGTAGTCTCCCGATACGTATGGCGGGTAGTGGAAGAATACGACTTTCCAGGTCTTTTTGGTCTTCTCCAGGTCATCCGCGAGAAATTCGTATTGCGCAGATCCAGGCTTCAGGTCTTCGGTAGCCACGGGTTTGCCGTCTTTGTACTCGACAAATGCGGTGCTGTCCAATGCCGTGAAGTGGGTATTTCCGTAGTCGAAACTGTAGTAATTTCCCGGCTCCGTGAATGAGGTGAAGCGGTAGTACCAGGGGGAGTTCTCTTCGTGATTGCCCTGGCAGAGATAGAAGGGGGTATTGGTGAAAAGATTGCGCCCGGGTGTGAACAGGAATCGCGACCAATCTTCGTATCTCGATCCGCGACTGACGCTGTCACCGGGTATGAGCAGGAAGTTCGGTCTGTAGCGCGGGATCTGTTCGAAGATGCGGCGATTGAAATCGTCACTGCTGAAACCTCCTGTTTCACTGGTGACGGCAAAGGAGAACGGTGTGTCATCTCTTACAGCTGTTTGCAGCGGATAGACATCGCTTGTGACTTCGTCACCGCCATCTGTGACGGAGGATACGTGGTAGTGATAGGTTGTTTCCGGATCGAGATTATCCAGGGATACGGTATGGATTTCTGTTTGGCCATCCGCTTCCACGGTTCGTTCCGAATCCTCCAGTGTGTGAAAGCCACCGCTGAGTCCGGCGTGGACTTTTACGGTTCGGAAAAATGTCACAGTGGAGGTGGCTGGCTGAGAAGTCTCCCACATGACCTTTATCGAGTCCTGGGTTGGCCATTGCAGATAGGGACCTTTGACGATCTGTAGCATAACGAGTTCTCCCGTGATCAGCTGCAGGCGATGGAGGTGTTCGATGGGTTCGACCGATCTACGGCCGGATGGGGGTTTGGGAAGTTTAGATCAACCGAATCTGAGTGGCTGAAAAAATTCGGGCGCGTGAAAGCTTGGCTTTTCCAATTCGATCGGGGCCCAACTGCCCCAATGCGGGTGTGAGCCCCCGGCACACTTGTAGAGATTGCCCTTCCATTCTGCGCGCGACGAGGGCGCCGGGAGATCGATGAAATATCTGGCGAACAGGGCAAACGGGACGTGGAACTCCACAGCCCACGTAACGGGATCTTCGATCTCTTCTTCGATCCGGTCGGGCAAGGTGTGTGCAATCCGCACCAAATCGGCATCGACCTCGGCCAACATTGGGTTTCCGCGCCCCCAGCCACGTTCTGTGGTCGAGGAACATCGTCTCAGGAGCAGCGTCCCGCCGCAGTTGATTTCGAAATTAAAGTAGGCGTTGGTTCGATCCATGGAATAGGGCGATAGAAAAAACTCGACGCAGCTGTCCTGACTGACTGCGTCACCAAAGTTCCTCGCAACCGCCTTTACCCACTGGTCCTCAACACGGAAGATGGTGGCGATGAATTCGTCATCGTAGACGATTCTTGCTTTCGTAGGCGGATGATGCCCGGAGTCGGCCCATCTATACTGCGCAATATCCAGGGTGTTCGCCCCCGACCACTTCGGGTCCTCCCAATCTGCGTTCGGGCTCCCCAGCGGCTCCGGGGATGGCTTGATCATATAGTCCATAAGGCTCCTGATTTCCTGAGTATTGTTTTTGTTTGTCTTCTGCAATCCTTGTGTATGTATGGCGTTGGTTTGCTAATCTCCACTCCTGTGTTAGGCTTACTTTCCGATTTTCGCCTCTCGCCCCTGCGTAGGAGCCGGCTCCTACCGGCGACTTCCACCCACCTTTGTCCTATCCCCTCAGGTTCTACCAACCTCAACTCCGGTTTTTTTGCTGTTGACCTTCGACACGATTATTGCCTCTCGCCCCTGCGTAGGAGCCGGCTCCTGCCGGCGACTTCCACCGACATTTGTCCTATCCCCTCAGGTTCTACCAACCTCAAATTCCGGTTTTTTTTGCTGTTGACCTGCTCGTCTACCATTCCGGTAGGATCACCGTGTGAGGCCATTCCTCGGGTTGTTCCACATAACTCTTTCTCACTGGATTCTTTTTCATATAATCCAAACTTTGCACAAATCCATCCACATCCCTTATGCGTCTTTCATAATAACCCTTTTGCCAAAATTTTCCTTTTCGCCCCATTGCTTCATTGATACGCCTTGCCGAATAGCTTCCAAATGTCCGCATCACACCAGCCAGGTTAAATCTTGCAAATAACCCGATCGCCATATGGACGTGGTCGGGCATCACAACAATCCCGTCACACCTTAACCGACCATTTTCGTGTAACCATTTCACGCATTCAATTACCGTCTCGGCGAATTGTCCATTGGTTCCAGAGGCCGACGGATTTGGTATCAGATCAGGCGCATCTCTATCCACACACTTCGTCAGAAAGTATACCGACCCTTCCTCCGAAATCCGCCATCTCCTCAACGCCGACTGCCTCGGTCTCTTGTTCATGATTTTCGTTT
>CAVOEZ010000800.1:0-2588 GCA_963694355.1 Latescibacteria bacterium UBA2968
ACCGGTCAAACCCATCACTTTCTGGATCGAAAACACCGTACCTGACGAATACCGAAAGACCATCAAAAAGGGGATACTGGTCTGGAACGATGCCTTCGAGCGCATCGGATTCAAAAACGCGATCGTCGTCAAAGACCAGCCGGACGATCCCTCCTGGGATCCCGAGGATGCCAGATACAGCACCGTCCGATGGTTCATCAACCCGATGGCGATCTATGCCCAGGGTCCAAGTATCGCGAACCCTCTGACCGGGGAAATTTTCAGCGCGAGTGTCCGCGTCAACGCCGAGTTTCCCCTGGCGATGTTCAGGAGATACGAGCGATTCGCCGAACCCGTCGCCACAGCACCCGGCGCACAGATGCCCGCCTATTCGGACAACATCGCATCTTGCGACTACGCGGAAGGGGCGATAGATCAGGCGGCCTTCGGATTGAATCTGCTATCTGCCCGAGGCATTCTCGAACTGGGATCCAAAGAAGCCAGAGACTTTGTAAACGCCTATCTCGCCCACGTCATCGCTCACGAAGTGGGTCATACACTGGGCCTCCGCCACAACTTCAAGGCCAGTACCCTCCATCCGGCGGGGAAACTGCAGGACAAGGCCTATACGGAAGAACGCGGAATGGTTGGATCCGTAATGGACTACACACCGATAAACATCGCCCCGGAAGGGCAGGAACAGGGACACTATATGCCCACCGGACTCGGTCCCTACGACTACTGGGCAATCGAATACGCCTACAAACCGCTCAAGTCTACCGATCCCGAAAAACAAAAGAAAGAACTGGAAGGCATCGTCTCGAAAGCAGCCGACCCCAGAGTCGCGTATCTCACAGATGAAGATTCCCGGGGTGCCCCCACCGGCATCGACCCATCATCCAACAGATGGGATCTGGGCAACGACCCCATTCAGTTCTTCAAAAACCGTGTGGCGTTATCGAGAGAGCTCTGGAGCAAAACCGAAGTGTCCTTCGAGAAAAACGGGGAACGATACCCGAAACTGCGGAGTGTGTTCGAGCGGGGATTACGTGAATACAGTCTGGCAGCGCAAACGCTTACAAAGTATATCGGAGGCATCTACCTCAGAAGAGACCACGTGGGGGATCCCGAAGGACGCCTGCCCTTCGAACCCGTGCCTCCGGCCAAACAGAGAGAAGCATTCGAATTTCTGAAGGAAAATGTCTTCGGGCAAAACGCCTTTGCCTTTTCACCATCGCTCCTCAGGAAACTCGCCCCGGAACGGCTCTGGGGATTCTCCGGGGCCGTCTATTCGATGCGCCGGCTCGACTATCCCGTACATGAGCAGATCTTCGCGATCCAACGAAACCCGTTAAACACCTTCTACCACCCGCTCCTGCTCCAGCGACTTCTGGATCTGGAACTCTGGGAATCCGAGCATCCCTTCGCCTTACCCGAACTCTTCGAGGGCCTGCGCGTCTCCATCTGGTCGGAACTCGAGGCGGGCAGCAACATCAACAGTTTCCGCAGAAATCTTCAGCGAGCGCATCTCGACAAAGTGATCACCCTGGTCGTCAACCCTGCCAAGGGCGCGCCAACCGATGCCTCCGCACTAGCTCGAGCTGACCTGATCGAGATCCGCAACGCCATTGCCAATCGAGACGCAGCCGTGGCGCTCGACCGATCGACAGGCGCACATCTGGACGAAGTTGCTGCCCGAATCGAAGCGGCGCTGGTGGCCGGGATCGAGCGTCAAATGTAGTTTCCCTGCCTCATCGATCCGAGCCATTCTGAATCACGTACTCCAGGTGGGCCACCAGCAAATCGATTCCAGCTCCTCCTTCCCGATCGCCGGGGTAGATCACGTCCGCGAACGCCCGGCTGGGTTCCACGAACTGATCGTGCATTGGCCTCACGGTAGCCTCATACTGTCTGATCACCGATTCGGTATCCCGCCCCCGTTCTCTCTGGTCGCGCACAAGCCGCCGGGAAAGCCGTACGTCCGGGGCGGCTTCCACGAAAATCTTCACATCAAGTTGACCTCTCAA
The DNA here is from genome assembly GCA_963694355.1 of Latescibacteria bacterium UBA2968. Classification (GTDB taxonomy): domain Bacteria; phylum Latescibacterota; class UBA2968; order UBA2968. Next base: position 2,007 of record CAVOEZ010000800.1, read on the forward strand.
AGCTTCCTCGGCCAGCACCAGAACACCTTCCACAATCACAACGGATCTCGGAACCAGAGTCGCCCCGGGGGGGTCTTTTCTCGTGTGAGTCTCGAAATCGTAAGCGGGCATCTCCACGGAATCACCTGAAGCCAGCGTCTGCAGATGCACAAGCAGCAGGTCTGTCTCCAAGGCCTCCGGGTGATCGAAATTATAACCTCCCCGATCCGTCTCGGAGAGGTGACCCTGATCTCGATAGTAGGCATCGTGCGGGATCGCCACGGCCTGATCACCCAGCCGTTCAAGAAGCCCCTTCCTCAAAGTCGTCTTGCCCGATCCCGTTCCGCCGCCAATACCCACGACATATATTTTTTTGCTCACCTCGCTCTCCTTTCTGCCGCATTCGTCATCACCCTGCACGGACCTGTTTCAATCGACCTGACTCTCCTTGACACCACACAAGACCCGTGCTATCATACTTATCCTCAACAATATAAACAATCAAAACGGAGAAACACCCAATGTCCAGGAGCACCGACATCAGGATCAAAGACATCAAACTCACCTTCGAATCGTTTCCCTACCGAACACCCCTGAAATTTG
>CAVOEZ010000801.1:0-2586 GCA_963694355.1 Latescibacteria bacterium UBA2968
CAGGTTGCCTCGAATAGCCTCTTTCCATCGCGAGGCGAGATCACTAGATTGCCGGTCTTAGATGTCCCTACGTTTCGCTGGCGCTGCTAGAATCGGCTCGTTTACCGATACTTTTTTGGAGCGATCCAATGGCCATCCAGACTCGTAACACCAAGCTCGACGAACTCTGTATCAACAGCATTCGTTTTCTATCTATCGACGCGGTGCAGAAGGCTAACGCTGGTCACCCCGGCGCCCCAATGGGTGCGGCTGTAATCGCCTACACCCTTTGGGATAAATTCCTCAACCACAACCCCCAAAACACCGATTGGCCTGACCGAGACCGATTCGTGCTTTCTCCCGGCCATGCGTCAATGCTTCTGTATTCTTTGCTTTTTCTAACGGGATATCCGCTTGAGCTGGATGACCTGAAGCAATTCAGGCAATGGGGAAGTAAGACCCCTGGTCACCCTGAATATGGTTTAACCGAAGGCGTTGAAGTGACCACAGGCCCTCTCGGTCAGGGCTTCGCGCACGGAGTCGGTATGGCGTATGCCGAGCATTGGCTCGCCGCACACTACAACCGGCCTGGTCACGAAATCATTGACCACTACACCTATGCCATCGTATCCGACGGGGATATGGAAGAAGGGGTTACTTCGGAAGCGGCATCGTTTGCGGGAGCACACCGTCTAGATAAGTTAATTTATCTATACGACTCCAACAATATTTCTATCGAAGGAGATATTTCGACTACCTTCACCGAGGACGTTGGAGCGAGATTCCGCGCTTACGATTGGCATGTTGTAGGTCCGATTGACGGAATGGATGTCGAATCCGTAGAAGCTGGAATTCGAGAGGCTCAGGAGGAAAAGACTCGTCCTAGTTTGGTGATTTGCACAACAACGATCGGTTACGGCAGCCCCAACAAAGCGAACACTGGCGGGGTTCATGGCGAGCCACTAGGCGAAGAAGAAGTCGAGGCTACTAGGCGACATCTTGGCTGGGAATACGGCCCTTTTGATTTGCCTATCGAAGCCGTTGAACACTTCCGCAATGCCGTAGGTCGAGGCGCTGCTGCAGAGACGGCCTGGGAGAAGAGATTGGGTGCTTATAAGGCAGCCTATCCTCTAGAGGCGAAGCAACTAGACATGGATTACCAAGGAGTCCTTGCAGAAGGATGGGCATCCGCCTTTGGTGACCTGTTCAGTGCCGATGAAAAGCCGTTAGCCACGCGAGATGCATCGAATCGGGTGATGAACGCCATCGCGCAACGCCTTCACAGCTTCACTGGTGGGTCAGCTGATCTTGCACCCTCAAACAAGACTCTAGTTAAGGCACACGGGGATTTTGGACTGCCCACCGACTTTGACCACAACATGCATTTTGGGATCCGAGAGCATGCGATGGGCTCCATCGCCGGAGGCATGGCTCTTCACGGTGGAATCATCCCTTACACGGGCACGTTCTTGATTTTCTCTGATTACATGCGCCCACCCATGCGACTCGCCGCTTTGATGGCCCAACGCGTCATTTACGTGTTCACTCACGATTCCATTGGTGTCGGAGAGGATGGTCCGACCCACCAGCCCGTCGAACAGACATTCGGCCTACGCAGCGTCCCCAACTTGACTGTCATTCGCCCTGCAGACGCAAACGAGACGGCGGCGGCTTGGCGCTCAGCGATTGAACGAGTCGATGGCCCGACAGCGTTACTCTTTACGCGGCAAGCTCTCCCAATCATTGATCAAGATACCTACGGTTCATCGGAAGGGGTTCACTGTGGAGCCTACGTGCTCTGGGAATCAGACCCGGTTCCCGAGGTCATATTGATCGGTACCGGATCTGAGGTGCCAATCGCACTGGAGGCTGGTAAAGAGCTCCGCAATCGCGGTAAGCAAGTGCGTGTTGTGTCGATGCCGTCGTGGGAGCTATTCGAGGCCCAAACACCGGAATATCGAGATTCTGTTCTTCCTCCTAGCGTTCGCACTCGTGTATCGATAGAAGCTGGAATTACTCTGGGTTGGGACAGGTACATAGGCACTGAAGGGAAGGCTATCGGCATCGATCACTTTGGTGCCTCTGCACCGTTCCAGACTATATACAAAGAATTTGGTCTAACGTCGGACAGGGTGGTCAACGAGGTCGAAACTCTCTTGAATCGAGGCGACTGATGCCCCCACAGGGTGGCCAATCGGTGTTTCTCGGTGACCAGGCGGACGCTGTAACGGAGGCCATCGCCCGTCTCGAACGCGAGAATATCGTGAATCGGATTTGGGCACGGGATCAAACGGTTTGGCCCGTGGATCACGCGGGAGTATTCGACAGACTTGGTTGGCTGACGGTTGCAACTGAGATGCGGAATCAGGTCCCAGATCTAAAGCGATTCGCTTCCGAGATTAAAGATTCATTTTTCACCGACATCGTATCGTTGGGAATGGGCGGAAGCTGCATTGGCTCTGAAGTGATTCGGCAGGTTTGCGGACCCCAGAATGGATACCCGCATTTGACAGTGCTGGATTCAACCGTGCCATCGGCGGTGCGTGCCGTAGGTCGCGCGACTGATCCTGGTCGGACGCTGTACATTGTGTCGTCGAAGTCCGGCCA
>CAVOEZ010000802.1:0-2572 GCA_963694355.1 Latescibacteria bacterium UBA2968
TACCTATAATTATCCGCAAGGTCGGGTTACAGATCATCGCATCAATTTGACACTCCACAAACTCGACCGGGTGCTCGCGGGAGAGGCCTTAGATGAAATGATCGAAGGCCTGATCTCGGAAGATCATGCCAGCCGTCTGGCCGAGATGGAGGAAGACATATGATCGGTGCTTCCGAGCCTTCGAGTACCGAATTCAAGGATGGTGCGGGCGCTCGTCGCGCGACCGTCAGGCGTGTCGGACAGGCTCTCCAGCAGGCGGCAGAAACATTGAAGACCGCCGGACTGGAGACACCACGGCTTGATGCACGTTGTCTTTTGGGTCACGTACTGAATAAGGATCCGACAACCCTCTCCGGGTACCGGGATGACATTCTTCCTAGCGAAAGTTATCGCCGGTTCAGTGAACTGATGACTCGGCGCCTTGACCGCGAACCAATCTCGCGAATTCTGGGAACCAGGGAGTTCTGGAGCCTGTCATTCGATCTTGAGGACTCGGTACTGGATCCCCGCTCAGACAGTGAAACACTGGTTGAGGTGGTGCTGTCGACTGTTGGTGACCGAACTGCACCCCTTCGAGTGCTCGATCTGGGAACCGGCAGCGGCTGCCTGATTGCGGCGCTCCTCTCCGAACTACCTTACGCTACCGGAATCGGTGTCGACATTGATCCCGCGGCGATCAGGGTGGCCCGTGGAAATCTCACTCGAAACGGACTTGTTCATCGAGCTCATTTCGTGTGTGGGAATTGGGGGCAAGCGCTTGGGGACTGCTTCGATATCATCGTTGTAAATCCACCCTACATTCCGTCTGGCGATATCAAGTCACTTTCGCCTGAAGTGATCAATCATGATCCACACCGAGCACTTTTTGCTGGACTCGATGGACTCGAAGCCTATCGGAACTTTCTGCCTGAGCTCCGTGGATTGTTGAGACCTCAAGGATTGGTCGCGCTCGAAATCGGGTACGGCCAGGCGGCGGCGGTGACTTCGCTGTTGTCAGATTCGGGATTTACATCGATTGGGCCCCACCAGGATCTGGCAGGCGTGAAAAGATGCCTGCTGGCTCTGCCGGAGGCACCAGAAAGTCAAGATAAAAAAAGGCTTGGAATGGCGGCCCTGTGCCGTTAGGGTCCATCGCAGGATTTGGCGGGATAACAACAACAATAAAACGACCGTCCTATCCACCCCAGCAATTTCGGACAGTCCGTTTTTAAGCGGTCGATTTCTGTTCGGAGGCGCAGGGGACCTGCCAAACAGCCGCTTTGAGTAGGTTCCGCGGGACGACCCCGCATGATGCGTGGTCTGCCCACAGGCGGTCGCACAAATACCGGTGACACGAGGTGATGAAGCACAATTCGAACCCTAAGAGAGGCCGTGGCCGCCCAGGCGGCCGTCGTCCCAATCACGGCCCCAATCGATCTTACGATAGTAACGGACCGGAAGTTAAAGTCAGAGGAACGGCGACGCAGGTGTGCGATCGCTATCTCATCCTTGCTCGGGACGCATCCTCGGCCGGCGACCGGATAAAGGCTGAAGGTTATCTGCAGCACGCGGAGCACTATTACCGCATCGTGCACGGTGACGAAGCCCAACAGGCGCAGAGTCAGGCGCAAAATCAAAGTCAGGCGCAAAATCAAAGTCAGGGACAAGGCCAAAGTCAGGGACAAGGTCAGGGCCGTAATAATGGGCGTCTCAACAACTCGAACTCGCCGGCAGAGATCGCATTGTCGGGTAACCAATCCCCCAATTTTTACGTGAGTGAGCAGAACGATGCTGAATCTGCCTCAACAGGCGAGGTCCAGCCACAGCCGGATCAGCTCAACAGCACAGGTGGGTCTGAATCAGCGGCCTCGGGTGCAGTCGATATCGAGAAATCGGAAAGTTCGGATGAGCGTCCGGCCGTGATCGAAGAAGCCAGTGAGGCAGAAACGACCGAGCCAGAAAGCGACACTGCCGCGAGCGCCTGATCGGTGCAAATACCAGTCGGCAAAACGAAGCCTTAATCAATCGGCAAGAACCCATGGGGCAGAGTCCCTTGGGTAGATGTAGGAATTGCGATTCCTGCACGGATTTCCCTTGTGTGATAATTGAGCAACACTACATAAAGGGTGCGCGATTGAGGTTGTTGCATCACGGCTATTTGATTCCACGATGTGATGTCGAATCGTGCTGCCGGGCCGCATGACGGACGGCAATATTGCGATTAATCTGACAAGCTTGGGGCGTTGTTATGGAATTTGAAACTTATACCGAGCGATCGAGAGGATTTGTCCAGTCCGCACAGGGCTTGGCGCTCCGCTCCGGGCATCAACGGTTTACGCCGGAGCATCTTCTAAAGGTCCTGCTCGACGATGAGGAAGGACTGTGTGCAAACCTCATCGCCGCCGCCGGCGGCAATCCCAAAAGGGCCCAAGAGGGCGTTGAAACAGAACTCTCCAAGCTTCCCAAGGTCGAGGGATCGGGTGCCGGGCAGGTGTATCTTGCCCCTGAGACCGCGCGCTTGTTCGAATCCGCCGAGCAACTGGCTGGAAAAGCGAGCGATATCTACGTCACCGTTGAACGGTTGTTGCTTGGG
>CAVOEZ010000803.1:0-2569 GCA_963694355.1 Latescibacteria bacterium UBA2968
TGCGCTTATGCAAATGCCACGCTTTGATGGCTCCAGGCCACGCCACAGAAAAATATATCTCGCCAAACTCGATGAAATGAGGATCTGTCGCCTTCAACATGTGCATCACTTTACCGCGCTCGTCAGGAATCTGTCTGAGGGGAACGATTTTTACGCCGTGGATCCTGGATTCGTTGTTCTTGTCTACAGTCATCGAAATACCTTTGTAATAGCCAATTTTTTCAGATCTTGCTGAGGAACCTCAAAGCGCGTTCACCGGCATACTTGATCCCGGTCGACATTGCCTTTCGTCCAGGATCCAGTCCCTCAGCGCGAGCGGCCTTTAACACTGCCTGGCCGTGTCTGCTCAACAGGTTGTGCTTGATATACTCCTTCAGGCGAACCCGGATCACCCCTCTTGCCCGACCCTCGTCTATGTACGGGAAGAAGTCCAACAGATCACCAATGAACTGACCGCATAGAAACTTTGTGCAAGCGTGTACTTCCTTGGGCGGTACACCCCCTGTAATTCGCGAGCAGCAGATTCCAGACACTACAGGCTCAAAAAATGGGGGCAGGTTTCTACCTGAAATCGTCCGCATCAAATCCATCTTTGCATTGCGAACAGTTTCGAATTCTTCATCCACGTGAAAGTCCGCTCCCTGACCTTCAAAAACCAATTCGAAACTCATGATCTTGGGCAGATTGACCAGCTGGTATCCGTTCTGAAGCAGTCGGATCCACATGTCGTAGTCTTCAGCTCTAATGAGATCTTCGCGGTATCCTCCCAGCCTCAACAGAATCGATCTGCGGTACATCACAGCCGAGTGTGACAGGTAGCATCCGAACAACATTTCGACCGGCAGATAATGCTTCGATAATCTCCTGCACCCCATAGCGGTGTACTGGGCGTCGTAGAATTCTGAATCTCCCCCAACCACCGCGACTGCTGGGTGATCATCCAGGAAGCTGGCTTGTTGAACCAGTCTGTATATCGGCATCCAGTCTGGCGCATCGAGTTTTGCCACGTACTCGTGCTTCGCAGCTCGGAGCCCGCGATTGATTGAACGCTGAAATCCAATATTCTCCTCGTTTTGCAGAATCCGTACGCGTTTGTCACTACTGGCGTATTCCTGCAGGATTTCAGGTGTCGCGTCTGTGCTCGCATTATCAATTACAACAAGCTCAAAGTCCGAATGGCTCTGTACCAATACGCTTTCGACTGCTTTTCTAATAAACCGTTCTGCATTGTAGGTAGGGATCAAGACCGAAACCGGGCTGCTCAAGTCCTAAACCTCTAGATCCGGCAATGATTCGATATAGGTCCTCAGCGCGTCCTTCCAACCTTTCATCGGCCGGCCGATCGCCCTTTCCAGCCTGGTATTATCGAGCATTTCACAATCCGGAACCTGGGCCTTCCGGGGAAATGCGGAAGAATCCACGTCCTCCACAACGGTCTCCAAGCCGGCGGCAGTCAAGATTTCGCGAACATATTCGGCGCGGCTACCGCCCCCGGTGCAGCACATATTGTAAACACCGGACGCGTCTTCGGATTGCAAAAGACCAACCACTGCATCGGCCGCATCATGCGTCCATGTAGGACTTCCAAATTTGTCCATGGCACTACCAACCAGGGGCTTCCCCTTTGCCTCCCGGATACGGGCAGCAACAAAGTTCTTTTTCAGATTTGGAGAACCGCCATACATCCAGCCAGGCCGAACCACAATCGTATCTTCATTCGCTTCACGACTCGCTTGTTCGCCTTCATATTTTGTACGCGCATACTCCGTTTTCAGTACCACGGAATCTGCTTCTGTATAATACTTCTTTTCGTCTCCAAACAGTCCGCAGGTACTGAGGTGAACGAATTTTGCTCCGATTTCACCGCAAGTCACTGCACACGAGCGAACCGCAGTGACATTTATGAGCTGGGCAAACTCGGGATCCTCTTCGCAGATATCCACCAGCGGCCCAACCGTGTTCACTACTGCGTATGGCTTGAGGTCTTGTATCCTCTCTCGAAGCGTATTTTTATCGGTGATATCAAGCTGTTTTCTCGAGAGCGGCACTGCATCGAACGCTTCGCTATTTTGAAGAACGGACGCCAGATCTCGAGCAAACATCCCATCTCCCCCAAGGATCATCACTTTCTTGCGCTCAGGCATTCGCACCTCCTGATCGCCTTTTTTGTACAATCCGGGAAAGGCCTTCTTCAAGTGAGACCCCTGGCGTGAAGTTCAGCAGCTCCGCCATTTTCTTTGTGCTACTTTGTCGCGAAGTAACCATTTTCCTGTGTGTTTTGTGCGCTTTGAACGTAATTTCCACTCGTTTCCCCATAACCTCCATCAGCTGCCTTGCCAAATCCAATACCCGTGTCTGAATTCCTGTGCCAACATTGAAATACTCCCGGGAAACGCTGGAATTCATTGCACTCAGATTGACGTCAGCAATGTCCTGTGCATGGATCAGATCCACGGTCTGCGAACCGTCGTTATGCAATTCAACAGGATTGCCAGATTCAATGTTGTCATACAGATAGTTGATCACCTGTGTGTAGAATGCAGAGATGGATTGGCGCTCGCTGTATACG
>CAVOEZ010000804.1:0-2569 GCA_963694355.1 Latescibacteria bacterium UBA2968
TCCTGGCGGGTATGATGGATCAATGCGTGGGTAGGTTGTCCAATCAGGTCTTGCGGTTCGTAACCCAGAATTTCACAGGCGGCTGGATTTACGAATGTGGCTTTCCCCTCCGAATCAAGGCCAAAAAGGCCCTCGGCGCTGGAGACGAGGATCAGCCTTGTTCTTTCTTCCGCTTCCTCACGTTCCCTGGCCTGACGGGCGAATCTGATGGCCGTTGCCACGATCTCTGCAGCTTTTTCCAACCACCGGATCTGGTCCTCTGTGGCATCCATCAAGAGACAGAGCTCCACAACCCCCGCCACTTCGTTGTTTGCGATGAGCGGGCAGGTGACGACTTGCGTGGATGATGCCCTGCCAAACCCAAAACTTACCGGGAAGGTGTCCTCTGAAGGCACCTGCAAAGCTGTTTTACGCGATCGGGCGGCCTGACCCACGCTGCTGAAGCCAAGCGCAAAGGAGGTCATTTCTTCTGCCTCGGGGGGCAAGGCAAGGGATGCATATCTGTGCAGTCTGTCATCGTCTTCAAGTACATAAAGCGCACCCACCGGCCCCTGAAGGAATTCCGCGATCGAATCCAGCGCCGGTTCACATACCTCGGCCACGGTAAGGTTTCCCTGGAGCCGTGCTGCCAGGTTTGCCAGACTGGATTCTTCAGACAGCTTTTCGTTGGCCGAATCCGAAAGTCGCTCCAACTCCCTGGATCTTTGTTCCACCTGGTTAGAGTAGGCCTTGAGATCCTGCTCATCTTTCTCACGAGCCTTCTCACGCGCTTCGAGATCGGCCATTAACGTGTTGAATGCCCCGGTGAGGGAGCCAATTTCGTCCGTAGTCTCGGCCTGGATGCGATGGCTGTGGTCTCCCCCTCTGAAGACCTCTATTCCTTCGGTGAGGCGAATAATCGGACGGGATATGGTTCTGGACAGAAGCAAACCCAGAAGGACAACTCCAGCTGACAGAGCGAGTGTGGTAGCCACCAACTTGTTGTAGAGGTCATCTATGGGTGCAAAGGCCTCGGAGGCATCGATTTCAGCAACAATAGCCCACGTGACTCCCTTGATGTCGACTGGCGCATAGGCGCTCAGGACAGGCACGCCGCGGTAATCCTCAACGATCCGAGTTGCCATTTGGCCCGAGAGCGCCTCAGTGGAGGCCGTGGTCTCAACTGTAAGGTATCGAACACCGGTGCCATGGGTCCTCATCAGATCCACCAACTTGGGATCTACCGACCGACCAGAGACGCAAAGAAGGCTTCGGGTGACTCTATATGGAACCGTGAATCACTCCGCAGCGTGTGATCCTCACCTACCAGATAGGTTTCGCCGGTTGACCCCAGGCCTTCATCCCACCAATGGTGATCTCCAGTCATGATCTTGTCGATCTCATCGATTGCTACCTGGATCGCCAGGACACCGATCAGCTCCCCTTTCTCAAGGATTGGAGCCGCAAAAAAAGATGCAGGCGCCATCCGGGATGGGGGATAGCGCTCGAAATCAACCAGATAAGTCTCTTTTTTGTTTCCTGCCGAAAGCGCCTGTTTAAACGCGTCCGCCAGGTTTGTATTCGCGTAGGGACCCCGAGAAAGGCTTGTGGCAAAGTCGGTTTCTTTGGACACGGAGTACACTATGTTTCCCGTTCGGTGATCTATTAGAAACAGATCGTAGAATCCCAAACCAAGGACTATTTCGCGCAGTATGGGATGGTGGGACGCGTGCGCCGCGTCGTAGTCCGAACCGTCCCCAACCGAGTCAAGTCGATCGCGGAGGCCAACGCCGTTAGGGTTGCCCGATATAAACCGCTCCTGGAGCAGCACGCCTGCAGGATTCTGCGGAACCGCCCTTCCCGTGGTCAAAACTTCCTTTCCAGCCAGCCGATCAAGCTCGGGAATGAACTGGTCGGAATAGTAGGAGATCAGCGCAGCCTTTCTAGACTCAAGATCCGACCCACTGGACAAATTCTCAAACCCCTTGCGGAGATCTTTCAGGGCCATCCTGACCGTAGAACCCTGGGCGAGTGTTATCGCCTCCCGACGCACGCGATCGAAATATGCTTCGATCTGATGTTTCCTGGCTTCACGGACACCAGACAACTGCTGGAATGTCGTGTTTTTCAATGCGCTCCGCGCACTACGGTAGCTTTGCAAGCCAGTCACTGTGGTCGCCATCAGGCCGACAACCAGGAGAGACAGGAGGAGCTTTGGGCGAATTTTTAGATTTTTTAGCATTTTCCAAACCAAGTTAAGAGTAACTGTTGTTCCCCGATTCAATATTTATTCTGACTGCCGATCAGATCTCCCCGCTTTTCTGGCTCGTGATGTCTTCCTTTACCGCTACAAAGTGCGAAATCTCTCCTGCGTCATTTCGGATTCCAGAAATGGAGGCCTGCTCCCAGTACGTTTCACCATTTTTCTTGCGGTTGCAGAATTCTCCCCGCCATTCGCGCCCGTCGAGAATGGTATCCCAGAGGTTCTTATAGAACTCTGGTGATTGCGCACCGGATTTCAGGATTCTTGGGTTCCGGCCTATGATCTCAGCAGGCGTATATCCTGTGACTTCAGTAAACTTCGCGTTAA
>CAVOEZ010000805.1:0-2566 GCA_963694355.1 Latescibacteria bacterium UBA2968
TGACCCCATTCAAGTCTCCCTCCCCGTAATCCACATTTCCGGAGACTTCCTGAAAGCGAACTCCTCCTACGTGACCACTGTCTACTGAAAATCGCATCCCCAGTCGCGGTTCGCCTTGAATATTCTCCAAGTTCAGATCGCAAGAGAATATCCCTTCGACTTCCTGCTCCAATCCCAGAACAAACGACCAAATGGCCAGGTCAACAGACGATACCTCAACCAGAATTCCATTCGGCCGATCGGGCAACTGCCTCGCCTCGATGTGTCCTGAATCGCCCGCCAGACGGAGGCGGTCTATCCGCAATCCCTCCTGCGATTCGTAGGACATTTTTATCTTGCCTTCGTTCGTAAGACTCACCCTTTCCGCCTGGACGGACAGGGAGTCCAATTCTAAAGTATACCTGCTGCCGGCTGAACCCACCTTGCCCCAGAGATAAAAGCGGTGAGAGTCTTCCGGTGAATTCCCCATCAGGAACGCAATATCGTCACCAGCCTGGGATGCCTGCAGGAACACACCCGTCAACTGTTTGCCTGCCCATCCTGCAGAATCGACTCTAACTGAAACGGCTCCTGCACTCAAGACAGGCCATCGCGTCGAAACCTTTACCCCAAAAAAGGGGATGTCCTGCCACACCAGTTTCCGGGTCACCATGTCAACGGCAAGAACGGGTTTGGCCCAATTGCCTTCCAGCACACCGATCAGATCCACGGGCGCTCCTGAAATTTCTGTTTCCAGAAATTGGTCCAACCTGGAGGGATCGTGTAACCGAGCCCGGACCCTTCCCGCGAGTTCACCACTCTCTTTGACTTTGCCGCCGGCTTCCACACTCAGAAGGCTTGAGAAAATGGCCATCCTGTCGATAAGAATCTCGCGTTCGTAGAGTCTTACAAGGACGTTTCCGCTATCGATCCCGGCACCCAAAAAATCGGCAGAACTCAGGCGGAGATCTGCCTGGCAGGTATCAAGACCGGTTCCTGAAATGCGTCCTTCCACCAAAAGTCGGGCATTGTACATCGGGTCTCCGGATATTCTCCCTGGATCGAGCTCAGCCTTAGCGAGATTGAGCGCATATTCAGGCTCATCCGTCCCGCTCCAGAACCTCCCTAAGTCCAGACGGCCATTGGCCACGAACGACCCGATCCCGTTGGCCAATACCCCTTTGACCACAGATAACCCCACGTGACCACCTTTGAAGTCACCAGACAGGTCCAGCCTGGGTAGAACCGTGGAACCCAGAGAAAATTCCTCAACACTTCCAGACCACACGTACTTGCCCGAGGCGGCCAACTCGAGGGACAACTTTCCACCGACACCCTGGCCCAGTTCAGCGGCCAGCACCGACAGATCCAGATTCGTCCAATCACTCGTTAGGGAGGTGATTACGTTAGGGTCGCCCAGAAGCACATTGCTTTTCACACCAATCCTGCCGTTACCCACACCCACACTGGCCGTCGTTCTCAACTTCGCGCCATCCAGCTCAAGACGGACAACCCCGGCAGAGATGCGGATATCTTCAAAGTGTCCTGACGAAATTTCAGCTTTGATCTCCCCGTGTCTCGTATCACCTCTTACATTGGCTGTTGCGAATGCAGAAAGATCCCCCCCCGCATTCAGGTCCGCATTCCCAAAGAGCTTCGCGACATCGATCCCTTTCGCCGATACCTTGAGGCTGCAGGCAAATCCGCCGTTCAGATCGAGTATGCCCTGAACGGTCCCATTCAACGCGGAATTACTGAGCCTTGTTACGATCTGGAGGCGTTCGATGGGCCCGGCAACAGACCCCGCCACCAGCCAGTTCCCATCGGGAATCGGCATTTTTGCGAGATTTCCAAGGTCCAATGCGGAAAGCGAATCCGCGGCAAATTCCAGATCGAACGTGGGCGCTGAAAAACCAGAAACCGACCCACTCAGCTCGAGTCGGGACCGATCTGTTGCCAATTGCATTCGGTCGATCCCCAGCTTGCCGTCTCTCAGCCATGTGACACCCGCAAGATTCGAGATATTGAGTGAGGGTGAGAAAATGGAGGTTCGGAAACGAAACAGCTCGAGGTCATAGCCGGACTTGCTCCACCGGAATGCGAATTCCATCTCCACATCCTTTACGGCATGCTCGATTCCAGATGCAGCGATCCTGAATTCACCTTCCCGGACTTCAACTCTGTTTACCGTCAAGTACAAAGGTGGCGTTCCAGGATCCCACCCTTGATCCTGCGCACCCTCATTCTTAACGACAATCATGGGCTCCATAATTACCACACGGTCCAATACAAGCTCTCCCTTGAGAAGGGAGGAGAGTCGAATTTCCACTTCCACCCTCCTGGCCTGTACGATTGGATGCCTTGCATCACCCACAGACAGGTTTTCAACTGCGAAATGCGACAGAGGATTGCCCGTTAACTTTCCAATGCGTACAGGGGTATCGGAAGGGGCGGACAGGCTGGAATTGAGATACGCTGCAATTTCATTGTTCATCGACCCGGTTGATATCAGAATGAGACCAATTCCAGCAACCAGAACAAAGGCTCCAAGAATGCCTAGAAGATATTTCAAGAGTGAAACCAAGAC
>CAVOEZ010000806.1:0-2551 GCA_963694355.1 Latescibacteria bacterium UBA2968
ATCCGGATCTGAACGTTTTCCAGTTTTTTGCCGTCGTTCATCTGGCCGGTGGCGAATACGAATCCAAGCGCTTCGTAGGAAATCTTGCCCCATCCATAGAAGTTGTCGGACAGCGGGATCATTTCGGGAGTGGCAAATGTCAGCCGGTCAGACCAGATGAGTCGCTCGTAATAGTCCGCCGCATGATTGGAGCTCATCATAACCAGTCTCCGGACGTGCTCTTCCACGCAAGTCTGGTAGACATTGAAACACATGGTGACGTTGTCCACTTCCTTCCAGAAGTCCGTGTGCATGCTGTCCACAGTGCCTTTGAATCCGCTGTGGATCACAGCGTCGGCGCCGCGGAAGTATTCCCGGTACTGATCCCGGTCCCGGTTGAGCAGGTCGACCTCGTGGATGCCCGGGATGGCATTCCCGTCCGGGTCTGTCGATTTGACATCAAGCATGGTGAGTTCATACCTGTCCTGGAGTTCCGATCGCATCCGTCCGGCCATATATCCTGTTGCGCCGGTGAGTACGACTTTGGGTTTTGGCATCTGGGCAATCCTGTTGTGGAGTTATTCTACGGGGTATGATTCGTTTGCTTTCTTGAGTACTTCAGAGATCTCTTTGGCGAATTTTACCTGGCTGTTGTCCTCGGGTTCATATCCGATCACCCGGCGGGCATTGGCGATGCTCCAGAAGTTGTGTGTATTTCCGCTTACGCCATAGAAGATCTGGAACGGGACACCGTTGCTGTCCTCGATATGCTCGGTTTCGATGCTTTTGATGGTGAGTTGCGCCTGGTCCCTGACACTGAGATAGGCCCCCAGTCCACGGTGCATCCGCTTCAGGTCAGTGGCAGCGGCTCTTGACATGTCGGTCTCCCGAGGCCCGCCGATTCGCAGTTGCACGTTCTCCAGACGCTTGCCCTTGCCGATCTTCCCGGCTGCGTACGCGAAGCCCAGCAGCTCATAGGCTGCCTTCGCCCATCCGTAGAAGTTGTCCGAGAGAGGGAGCATGTCGGGCGTGACCCATTCCATTTCGTCGGACCAGATGAGCTGTTCGTAGTAGTCCGCTGCGTGATTCGAGCTGATGACCACCACGCGACGAACATCTTCTTCGAGACTGGTCTGGTAGACGTTGTGCGCCATGTTTACATTGTCGGATTCCGCCCAGTATTGATCTTCCGGTTTCGAGGCCCGTGTGAACCCGCTGTGAATAACGGCGTCCGCACCTTTGAAGTACTGGCGATAGGTATCCCTGTCCCGATTCAGCAGGTCAGTAACCTGAATGCCTTCGACCTCTTCACCCTCCCGATTGGCAGTTTTGACATCCAGCAGCGTCAGGTCGTATCGCTCTCGCAATACCGGCAAGATTCTTCCTGCGACATATCCGGATGCTCCTGTTACGACAACCTGCAACTTCCCCATTTCAATCCCCTTTGTTTTTTTGGGCGAAAAGACAGACGATAGACCACGGACAACAGACGGCGGACCTCGCACCCCGGACCCCGGACGCTTTACGGCATCTCAAATGGCGCCGGTGTCTCCTGATAATGATTGAACCTGTCTTCACCTCTTACGAGTATGGGTTTCCACATGTGCCCAACAGAGTTCGCTTCCTTTTGTCTGGCTTCAGGCGGAATGAAGCGTACCGTTAGGCCGCATCTGCGACGGTCGGAGGTGTTGGGCATACTGGCGTGAAAGAGCTGTCCGTCGTGTACCGACATTTGGCCTGCCTTGAGTTCGAGGTCGATGGCTTTGCTGGTGTCGACAAGTTCGTCGGGAATCTCCTGGTTGATGCTGAGGAGATTGCCCTGCTGCTCAGATTTGCTGTGCAGTACGAGCCCGTCCCGATGAGAGCCCGGGATGACATGCATACACCCGTTTTCGACATCGCTGTCGTCGATGGCGATCCACGCAGTGTGCGCAGTGGGCGGCTCCAGACCCCAGTAGGTGACGTCCTGGTGCCAGGCCACGAAGCGCGAGCCTGTGGGATCCGGATATTTACAGAAGAAGTGGGTCGAGAGGAGCAGGATATCCGGTCCCATTGCCTGCTCCATCACGTCCAGGACGCGAGGATCTGCCGAGAGCTGCCAGATGAATTCCCTGTCCAAATGACGTGCCTGCAGACCAATCTGACAGTTCTCACGTCCCTCTTCGGCCTCCAGTTCGTCGAAGGAGGATCTGAAGGCCTCGATTTCTGATTCGGTGAATATATCAATGCTCGGCAGGACACCATCTTCGGCGTACGTTTTGCCGAGGTCTGTGACGGCTGACATGTGAGAATTCTCCTGAATAGAGGGTTGATGCCGGGCTGCTTTAATCGAATAATCTATGCGCTAGTCCAAACCGGTGCAAACCGTTTCTTCTGTTATTTCATCTCGCTCATGAATCTTGACAGGTGAATGTAGACACCCTATCATTGGCCGGAATCCTTTTCGACAATTACGATGACTCCAGGAGATGATATGGTTATCACAGATGTGACTGCGATGGTGCTGCGTTTACCGGAAGTGACGGATGCCTGCGATGGGACTCAGGATACCTGTCTCATAAGGATCGATACG
>CAVOEZ010000807.1:0-2548 GCA_963694355.1 Latescibacteria bacterium UBA2968
TGTCGCAGTTCTTGATCAACTCATCAAGGAGACGATCGACTTCGGCTTTCCTGGTCATAGTACCTCCTGTGTTTCCTAACTATAGGTCTATCACCAGTTACACAGTTAATCTTACACACTCCTTCAGGGCACTAATGCAGGAGCAAATCAACATCAGAGGATAAAAGGGGAGAATTTCTTAATTATGTATAGGTGGACGCTTGTCGTGTTGTCAACCCTTGTTCTGGCGGTCAACTCACCCGCCTATTCCCAAATCGACAGTACCGCGAACGACTCGGCTCCAGATCTCCCGACATTGGGGGAGGGTTCAAGCGAGCCATCGGATACGCTCGCGATCACCATATTCTACAGCAACGATCTGAATGGTCAGCTTTTCTCGCACGGAGATACCGAGGAGCTTTCAGGCGGTATGGCTTCGAGAATCCATTTGATCCAGGCGGCTATGAGCGCCGGCCCGATCGTGGTTCTGGATGGAGGAGATGCACTGGGCCCATCCACACTGTCTACCTGGGACAAGGGCAAGAGCATGGTGTCGTTGATGAATCTGGCAGGTTATGCCGCAATGACTCCCGGAAATCACGAATTCGATTTTGGTCTTGATCACCTGTCACGTCGGAAATCGGAGGCCGGATTTCCATTTCTTGCAGCGAATCTATCAGGCAAGGGTGGGGCAGAAACCCCGTTCGAGAAGTATGTGGTGCTCGATCGCGCAGGGATCAAGATTGGTGTTGTGGGTCTCGTGTCTCCAAAAGTGGGCGGTCAGACAAATCCGAAACTGGTTGCCAATTTGACGTTTGGAAACCCGGCAGAAGTCGCGAGACGGATGGTGTCCGAATTGACCGACCTTGGCGTCCACTACATCATCGCGCTGGTACATATGGGAGAGGAGGAGACACTTTCCCTGGCCAGGGAGGTTGACGGGATCGACCTGGTTGTTGCGGGAGGTTTCCGGGGGCTGGACCGGGCACCCCAGGTACGGGCTCTATCGCGTCTCGTAAATGGTGTGGAGGTCGTGACGTCGCCCAGTTACGGAGCGTATCTGGGGAAGGTTCTGGTGCGGTTCGCAGGCAACGTGTCCACTGGATATCATGAAATCGACACGAGCTCGAGGCTGATTCCCATTACCCGCGAGATTCCGGAACATCTGAAAGCTGCATCCCTCATATTAGAATTGGAATCGGCGTACGCAGGCGCCTCGGGTGAGGCGTTGGGAAGGATCGAGGGCGAGTCACTGGACGATCAAGCGCGGCTGGTCGCCAACCTGATCCGGTCTCACACTAAGATGGAAGTGGGGATCGTAAGTCGCGGAAGCTTCCGCGAAGTATCAGCAGACTCGCAAATGTATGTACGGGATGTCGATCGTTTCGTGCGGTATGACGACAGTCTGGTCAAGCTGACGCTTACGGGAAAGCAGCTCAGAAAAATCGTGTCGCGAAGCAAGGATGCAGGACCCGGTGAGGCCGGCCTCCTGTTTGCCGGGGTGGATGCCGATGCAATGTGGGTGAACCAGAGGCCTGTTCGGGACGGTGAACTCTATCAGGTGGCGACCGTAGAATATCTGGCAGTGGGCGGCGGCGGCTATGCCGAGTTCACCTCCGGGGAGAATAAGATCAACACCGGGATTTCGCTTCGTTCTCTGCTCTCGGCATGGTTGAAGGCCGGATCTCTTTCGGCAGGAGACTTTGTCGCTCTCGATCGCCAGCGTGTGTGGCGTTCCGGGTGGTCATTGGAGGGCGCGTTCAGGAGAAATTATATCAATAACACCACGGCGCTCTACAGGAGCCAGAAAGAGCGCGTATCCTTTCTGAGTGGTGAGACGAGTATTGCGTGGAATAGCGCAACCCGTTATTTCCTGAGTTATGAGGCAGGACCCAATGTGGTGCTTTTCGAGAATACAACTGATTTTGGCCAATTGGGAGAGTCTTTTGGTGACCTCGAAACATCGACGGATCGACTGGACGGCGATGTTACCTATCGCCGTCGGGCGAAAGAACTCAAAGTGGATCCCTTTGTTTCGACGGGAATCAGTACAGCGTTCAGCGCAAATGGTGGATCTCGGCCATTTTTGTGGCGGAGCAGTGTGGGATTCCAGAAGCGACTCTACCGGCGGGTGGTGGTCCGGTTTGCCGGGCGAGGTCAGCGAAATTACACCGCGAAGGAGACTGACTATGGCGCCGAAATATCTCTGGATTATCGGCGTCGGTTGCCACAGGGGGGACGTTTCAGATCGAATACTAAGAGTTTTTTCGGATTTACCGATCGGAAAGTGATTTCCGTAGAGAATTACAATACATTCAGCTTCCCACTTGTGGGCAAGCTCAGTCTTACTGTGCGCCAGAACAATTTCCTCTATCGTGTGGACAAGATTCAGAATGTCCCAGTCAAGGGATCGGCTGTTCGGATGGATTTGACTGTTGGATTTGCGTACGGGTTGGATTGGAAATGGCTATAAAGGCGAGAAGCGAGAGGCGAGAGGCGAGAAGCGTCCGGGGTACGGAGTCCGGGGTACGGAACGGCTGCGATTTCCTGCGTGATCAGGAATAGAGGA
>CAVOEZ010000808.1:0-2547 GCA_963694355.1 Latescibacteria bacterium UBA2968
AAGAGCGGCCAGGAGGCGCGGCAAGACACAGGCGACCGGTTTCGATTTCGTAAAAGTTTTGCCCATTCTGTTTGGACTGGCGGCGGTAGTGGTCATATTTGCCCTTACCGACAAGGCAGAGCCGCCGGAACACGTACACGACCACGGACCGCAGGCGCTGACACCAACAAGCGATCCGGGGATCCAGCGCATCGTCAGCCAGTTCGATTGCCCGTGCGATCAGTGTGAGCACACACTGGCAGAGTGCACCTGCGAGCACCCCAGGGGATCAAAAGAGGTAAAGGGATTTATTACGCACGAACTGCTTCACGCCGGGCGGTCCGAGGAAGAGGTAGTAAAGCTTGTTGAGGAAAAGTACGGTCACAGAATTACGATGTAGGCAGACTGATAGGAGAAGGCAGAGAGATGGACTCGAGGGGAATTGTTGAGCAATCCTGGAATTTACAGAGCCCAACCGTCTAGCCCGGTCCCTTGATGAATCGGATTTCGCTTCGGCGAGGGGTATCGCCAGAACTGAGACCTCCTTCAGACAGGGGAGTTTCGGGGCGATGTTCGATGTAGTAATAGAGCGTGTCAAACTGGTTTACCCGGTCTCCTGTGACCGGTCCGCATATATCCAACCCATTTGCAATCCTTCCTTTTGAATTCCTGATCCACCACCAATGTCACCTTGCCAATCCCAAATCGCCGTCCTATCTTGGCACATTATGTGGTTTTGCCGTTTTATACGGGTGTGAGTCCTTGAATGTGAATCAAAGCAGCCGGAGTCTCTGTGGATTGTTCATTCTGTTTGCCAGACCGAAGCGATTAGGAAGTGGTCCTCGAAAACGACCTGTGTCTCTATTTGCGGCGAGAGGAGGTCGTGCTTCCAGGATCAGGCATCATCATTCCCAAAGCGCACAGGGAGACCGTGTTTGACCTGACCTCAGAGGAGTGGGCAGCGACGTTCGATCTTCTGCAGCAGGTGAAATCAGCGGTAGACGAAGTGTATGCTCCGCAGGGGCATAGTGTGGGGTGGAATGTCGGGGAAGTGGGAGGCCAGGAGATCTTCCACGCGCACCTGCACGTGATTCCCAGATTCGAAGACGAACCGTATGCTGGGAGAGGCATCCGATACTGGCTGAAGCAGGAGACGAACAGGCGTCCGAGTTGAAGATTGGCGTGGTGAAAAAAAAGGAAAGGATCTGTCGATGACAGCCAGCAGCAACGTCGTTCTTGGTAGACTCGCGGCACTCACGATCATTGCCTGTGTTTTTGCCGGATATACATTGAGTAAACGTGAGTCAGCTCAAAAGGCCGGATTGGAACTCACCTATGAGCAGTATGTGGCGGATTATGAGGATCATAAGGCTAAGGTGACAAAGGAGGTGTCATTTCCCCAAGTTGCTATGGTAGTGATAGCGAAATTTTGCTTCTTGATCGGCCTGTACGAGTTCCTCAGCAAACGGTTCAGATTGCTGGCGGAAAGAATCTATGGGCCGGACCCCCCCGCTGACTCAAGTGAGCCATCGGACGGCCTGTCTTACTCCTACATAGAGGCCAACCTGTACGCTCTGCCTGTGGCGGTCGGATCCGCAGCTTTTCTGTTTGTGGTGTTCCTTTTCATCTGGGGACCCGGGGCTGTTGAGCCCGGGGTAGACGAATTAGCGCAACCGATTTCATCCATCCCCAAGGGGTTGATGCTCATACCTATCTTCATTCTGAGCGTGGTCCTTCACGAGATCCTTCACGGAATTGGATTTGTAAAATTTGGTCGAATATCCTGGTCAGATGTCGAGTTCGGCGTGAAGTGGAAGGTGATGACTCCGTACGCGAGCTGCAAAGTGGCAATACCTGTCCCGGCCTACAGGATGGCAGGTCTGTTGCCAGGATTGGTCCTGGGAGGGATACCCGTGCTGTATGGTCTGCTCTTTGGTGTATTCTCTGTGTATCTCTACGGCATCTTTATGACGATTGCTGCCTGTGGGGACATCCTCATCGTTTGGCTGATTAAGAATCTCGATCGTGACACCCTGGTGCTAGATCACCCCGATCGAGTTGGGTGCAAGATTATAGAACAGGATGCACTTGCAAGCGTGTGATCTCACGAATACCGTTTCCATTTACCTACGAGTGCGATTCCGGTTCTATTCCAAGGGACTCCCAAATGGACCTGACGAAATTTGAAGACGACCGTGTGATCTCCGAACGCCAGATTATCGACTCAGAAGGCGGACCGGATGTCGCGCTTCCCATTCAGCAGGGCGATCTCGAGGGCATAGACGAGATACGCGCCGAGGTGTTCCTCCCAGAGGGAGCGGATGGATTGATTCACGGGAACCTCACTTCGGGCGAACGAACGGAGGGTCTGAGCGAGGACGACGGCTACAATTACAGGGCAATCGTATCCCCCCGGGGTGGAAACCTGTGGGAAGGATGGCGAGAGCTCCGGTTTCCCTGTGAGTGTTTTTATATGGAGGGCAAACCCCGGGGTTGGGGACAGATGCGTTCCGCCGAGTTGAGGGGGCCGGAAGGCAGTCGGTTCAGGAATGTGAGGCTGGTGGCCAG
>CAVOEZ010000809.1:0-2536 GCA_963694355.1 Latescibacteria bacterium UBA2968
GTCGCTTGCCCTTGCCCGAAACGTTCCGTTTCCCTGATTGGTGAATCGGATCGATGCCGTCTCCACTGCCTGCCAGACGTCGAAACTCTCACGAACTACCCGGGCTACCTCACCTTCGGTGAAGGGGAAGCTTCCGGCGTCCACACGAAACGAGATCCCGGTCTGTGCCTGGGACAGCGGCCATACGAGCTTCACGATTCGCCCCTGGCCGAACCTCTCCATTTGCAGCACGAAACCGGAAACCTGGTTCGTACCCAGCAGAATGGCAAGCAGCGTGAGGATCAGAAATCGCAAAAGGAAATCCTTTTCAAGATTGGAAAACCACTTGATATAAATTCAGGGACGGGTTATGTACCCGCCCCTGTGAATTCGTCGAAGCGCGATCGTGTGACCAATCAACGCCTGAGCTTCGATTTCGGTTGCGTCAAATTCTTGCGGTAGCGCTCCACATAATTCTGCCGGAACTCAACAAGACACCGGCCTCTCTTAGGAACCAATTCAAAGTGACCATCGGGCGCGCAATCTTAGAAGTATTTCCCGACTCCAACCGCCAGGGAGAATCCACCCAGGTCACCCGGATTACCCAGCGCATCGAAAAATCGCGCCATCGTATACCGGCCGTCAACTGTCAGAGCGATCGTCCGTTCTTCGCCGAGCCTGTAATCGAAACCCAGGGCCGTGAACCCTCCTACTGTCAACGAAAGCGTTGGGAAATCCTCGAACGGAATACCCGCATTCACACTGTAACCGTTGAAGGCTCCGGAACCGGCATTGAGTCCCAGACCACCCGGATATGAATATCCGGCTCTCACGGGTGACTGATGATCGAATCTGATATACGGTCCAACACCGAATCCTATGTGCGGGATCACTCGGTGTTTTGCCCGGAACTGTCTCTGCAGCCCAACAGGAAATCCCATTAGTGAAATCCGTTCCACGCCATTCGGCATATCTGCCCCCAGCTTCGAGAACGACTTGCGGAACCCGAAAGTCATCATCTCGGTGCCGGCCATAAAGCGCAAATTCGGGGAAAGCCGCCTGTCATATCCGAACCGAACACCCACACCGCCGGTCGCGCTGGAAAAGTATCCGCTCAGCCCGTTCATATCTGCGATACGAGGGGCTGCATTTAAAATATCCACTTCTGCGGGATACTGTTGAAAGATGGGTCTGGCCTGATTCATTGCCCCGGGCCTGCCGAAAGACTTCGGACTCTCGGGAAGCTTCATATCCGTAGCCGGAAATAGGTGTCCCGGCATCATCACATCTATTTGAGTGCCATCTTCACCCGTGGGAAGCGTAAGCACAATATCTTGCTCATCCAGTACCAGCGCTTTGGGAGCCTTCTGTTCTGCTGCAAAAACAGAACTCCCCCAAGCCACCACAACCATTGCCAGAATTAACCGTTTCATACGTGAACCTCCAGATAAGAATCGAACCCGGTCCTTTCCTTCATGATTGCACTCGCAATCCCCGTGCCACCTGTTTCCAGGCCTTAATCGGCCTGGAAGGGTGTGTGATCTGTGAATCCGTGTTGCTCTGGTTCACACGTGCGGCAACATTGCAACAAGATTGCCCTTCTCCAAGTTGGTCCACAGACGCTCATCTTCTCTTTCCTCTGTCGCCCCCCGGACATCGGACATCGGACTTCGGACGCTTTTTTAGAACAACCCCGTTATATCCATCGAGAAATACTGCTTGTGACCGAACGTCTCGGCGAAATCAGTAGGCCACGCAAGATCGTACCGGAAGAGGAACATACCCGTGTTCACACGCACACCCAATCCGTAACCTGCCCTGAGATCGCGTAGTTCGAATCCGCCCGAACCGGCCTCCCAGGGATCAAAATCACCGCGATTGAACGCGCTGCCGACATCCATAAACAATTCCCCCTGAATGTTCTGGAAGAGCAGCGGCAAGGGCCAGCCGAAGGCGACCTGGTGAAGCAAGGGGAACCGGAACGCCAGATTGGTCAGCACGTAAGAGTCTCCGGCCATTTCGAACAGCTCCACGCCGCGCAGGGGCCACACATAACTTGAGAAGAAGATACGATCCTGATCGACCTCGGCGAAGGTCGCAAAATTCGGGTTGATCGCATTGTTCACACCACCGAGAAAGAACACCTGACGATTGGGTCCGTAGCTTGTGCCGCCAGACAGCCGGAAGGCGAAGGTATATTGTTCGAAAGCGAGTGCGTACTTTCTGTAGTCCCCCTGCACCGTGCCATACTTCATCCCTGCCCAGCTCCCCTCGAAAGCCAGCCTGGCACGTCTTCCCTTAACCGGACCGTAAAGACTGTACATTGCGTTGTCATCAACCAGAGCTGTCCGGCTCACAACCGCGCGAGTGGTTGAGATCGTCGTACCGCTCCCTCGCGCAATGCCACCTGTAAAGCCGCTGCTCACGAACGGATTCGAGTACACGCCCAGCAGTTCTCGAGAAATATTGATCCCCTGGGTGGACAACTCGAAGCGGGTAAACCGGTTGAAAGGTCGCTCCAACCCGAACCCTCCGCCATAAATCCGGTCGGCAGCCA
>CAVOEZ010000810.1:0-2526 GCA_963694355.1 Latescibacteria bacterium UBA2968
CAGGGATCAGCCCGGTTGATGTGTCAGGTCCGAATACTGGCTTATCGCCTCCGGCGCCCATTCGAACCTGGAAGAGCAGAGTCACCGGGATCAATAACCATATCGACTGGCGAGCTTCTGGCAATATACTCCGGAGGCTGTCAGTGACGCGGTTGGCGAGGGCTGCGATGACTACGAAGCCCACCAGAAGCCACAGTAGGAACCACAGAAACCACAGGTGGTGAAAGCTGGTGATCCACGTGTTTAACTCCGACCTCTCCGCCTTATCCGTATCGCCGTGCCCCCATTTTTCGCCTTTGGGATTCTTGAGATCCTCCCACTCAGTTTCCTGTGGGCGGATATCGGCAATCCCGTACTTGACAAGGACATCGGCTACTTCGTTTGACCCTACGAAAAAGGCGTAACCCAATGCTGAGTCGCCCTTTTTATCGACGGCGTTCGGATCGGATCCAGCCTTGAGAAGAATTTCGGCGATTTCAGCGTTGTCGATAAGCGCTGCCATATGAAGCAAGGTGAGACCGTTGTCACCTCGGGAATTGGGGTGATTGCCGTTATTGAGGTAACCCTCAACTGCACCGGCGTTCTGGATCATGATTGCGCCCCAGATGTCATCGATCTGTGACTTGGTCACTTCCGCAGATACCCAGTTTATCAACGGCACGACGGTCACGACTCCGATGGCCATCGGAAGCGCGATCCGGCGGACGCGGTGCCACACGAGTGATCTGATTCCATGCCGTCGCCACAGCATTGCTGTGAATAACCCACTCAGCAGGAAGAATAGCGGCATACGGAACCCATGAATCGCGTGGAAGACCTCATCATATTGCCCGTCGATACTGGATGTCTGATCCTGCACCGGCCAGAACGATGGGAAAAATGCGAGCGAGATGTGCAGGACAACGCCGAGGAGCATGGCGAATCCCCGGAGCGCGTCAAGGTCGTGTCTTCGCGTTTCGGGCGCAGTGGTGATTGGAGCGTGCTCGGGTGCTGGGATCTCGATCTCAGTGGAGTAGATCATACATTCCCCGAAGAGTCACGGTGAAGCGTGCGCCGTGGTCTGGCTCATTGGCGGCGGTAACGGTTCCTTTGTGGGCACTAACAATCGCCGCCACAATTGCCAGACCCAGACCTGCGCCACCGGTTGGGCCAGAGTGGAACCTGTCGTTTCTGATGAACGCGCTCACGAGACGGGTCTGCAGCGTCATGTCAGGCTTCCGTTCTGCGCAGCATGTAGCCGGTGCCACGTACGGTTTGGATCAACGCCGCAGCGTCTGGCCCCAGCTTCTTGCGGAGGTAGCTTACGTAGGTCTCCACCACACCGTCGTTGCCTGCAAAGTCGTACTCCCACACGTAGTCAAGAATTTGCACCATCGATATGACACGACCCTGGTTGAGCATCAGGTATCGCAGCAACCGAAACTCGGTTGGTGTGAGTTCTATTTCTGTGCCATCAACGAACACCTGATGCGAGTCCTCACCAAGCATTAGGCTTCCGCAGGACAGTTGGTGGCCCGTGGCACCGCTACCGGCGCGTCGCAGGGTCGCTTCTATTCGAAGTGATAGCTCTTCAAGGCTGAATGGCTTGGTCAGGTAATCGTCGCCACCGCCGGTAAAGCCCTTTTGGAGATCGTCGGAACTATCGCGAGCAGTGAGGAAGATCACCGGTGATTCCACGCCATCTCGACGGAGACGTTGGAATACCTCGAAACCATCGATGTCGGGCAGATTCACGTCGAGGACGATAAGGTCTGGCGAAAAGTCTTTCACGGCCTTTAGGGCACTCACCCGTTCGCTTCGCTTTTTACTTGGTATCCCGCGGAGCGAAGTGCCGTCGACAGCATCTCAACCATTGACTCCTCATCGTCAACGACAAGGATGGTGTTCTCGGTTCTCTGGGTGGCAGGTTCCATTGCTGACTTCTAATGTCCTGATGGTCCGGTGCGCTTCCACAATATGGTGCCACTGTAAACGTTTCCTGTGATGTTACTGTGAGTAAACTGAGAATCACGTGGCGCGGTTGCCCGTAGGCGGTAGTGCAGGGCAGGAGGGCTGGTGATCCGTCTCGGACTTGAACCGAGAACCCACCACTAAGAGGAAGTGGCTCCGGCACGCCTCTGATTTCAATTCGAGCGTTGCAGCAAGACAACCAAATTGCGTGCGTCGTTACCCCCGCCCGTGCACAGGTGTATATCTTTCCATCCGTGCACGCCCCTAATCGGATTCCCCGCGGTGAAGCCCTCAATGCTAATTTTGGCGAGCAATTGAAGGGTCGGAACAGGATTTTCATAGGTAAGAAGTACACTGAGGGAGTCCCTCAGTGGCTGGACATCAGGAAGCAGAACGCTCAACGTTTCCTCCAGCAGTCGCCCGGATTCTTCCAGCCGCGAAATCCGGGCCTGGGCCAGCTCCAGGCGCCGCGTCAGACCTTCGCCATACGCCTCTGCG
Source organism: Latescibacteria bacterium UBA2968 (assembly GCA_963694355.1). Classification (GTDB taxonomy): domain Bacteria; phylum Latescibacterota; class UBA2968; order UBA2968. The sequence continues at coordinate 2,449 of CAVOEZ010000810.1, forward strand.
TCCTCTTCGATCTCGCATTCAAGAATCCAGTCCCGCTCGGCCGAGGTCTTTGCTTCCGTCAGATTCTAGATCTCCACT
>CAVOEZ010000811.1:0-2522 GCA_963694355.1 Latescibacteria bacterium UBA2968
CCTGATAATTGGTGGCGGTATCGCTGGCGCCTCAACCGCATTCCATCTGGCGCAGCATGGACGCAACGTCACGCTGCTGGAGCGAGGTGAGATCGCATCCGAAGCCTCCGGGCAAAACATGGGCGGTCTTGGCGGTCCAGGCTGGGGCAACATGCCGGACCTGCAGTCCTATTTAACGATGGGCAGTCTGGAGATTTTCAAGCAACTGCAAATCGATATGGGCTATGACATGGAGTTCCGCCAGTCGGGTTCACTCACAGGAATCCACACCGAAGAGCAGTATGACTTTATCAAGAATCGGGTATTGTCACAGAAGTCGAATGGCTATGACGTCGAGCTTCTAACCCCGCAAGAAGCGCGCGCCATCGAGCCGGAAATTAGTCTGGATTTGCTCGGATACATGCACCTTCCTGGTGGCCGGGGGCAGGCTGACCCAGTGAAGTCAACTCAGGCCTTCGCCCACGCTGCTCAGAACTCGGGTGCAACCATCAATACGGGCCAGAACGTTACTGCAATTCATATTCACGGTAATAGTGGATACTCAGTTCGCACAGACAAAGCAGAATTTATCTGTCAGACCCTTGTACTTGCCACTGGTGCCTGGTGTGGCCCCGTAGGCAAGTTGTTGGGATTAAATATTCCCATCATTCCGATCAGAGGTCAGATGTGGGCCACGAAGAGTCTTCCACCTCGAATTTTTCAGACTATTTCGTCTGCAGAGTCCAGCTTCGCGTGGAGTCGAGACAATGGTTCCGACGAAACGACACCACCGTACTTAACGCATAAGGGAAAGCGGCGGTTGGTTCGACACCTGTACGGACGTCAACGCAAAAACGGTGAGATCATATTTGGCGGCGATCGCGAGGACGTGGGATTTAGTACAACACCTGATCCGATGGGCATCGAGGTCAATCGGCAACACGCATCAGAGGTAGTGCCTGTGGTGGCAAATCACCCGGCCGTTCGAACATGGGCGGGTTCAATGCCTTTCTCTCTGGACGGCTCACCAATCATCGGGAAGATTCCTGATAGGGACAATCTCTTTATTGTCAGCGGCCTGGCATCATCGGGATTCGGACGGGGACCAATGGCCGGGAAGTTAGCGGCGGATTACATCCACACCGGACATATGCCACACGTCCTCGCCGAGTCCGATCCCGCAAGGTGCGTCACCGAGGCGGAGTAACGTCCACGAAAAGGGGTCGAACTGAAGCTCCCCCAGTATAACGGACACGCGAAATGAGGGAAGCGGCAGCGTTATAGCTATCCTCTCGTGTGTACGTTGAAGCCATATTCGTGTTTCTCCTTGTCAAGGTTCGTCACGTAAAAGGGTTAGGTTAGTTGTCTTGCTTTAACTAAGACTCCATTCTACCAGTCGCCTGTTATTTGTTGGCTGAACCGCCCCGGGTTTACCGGAGACTCCATTTCTTGAGAGGATTGGAGCATGAACAAAGCAAATCGATATTCCCCAGAGGTTAGGGAACGGGCAGTACGGATGGTTTTTGAGCACGGTCAGGAGTACAGCTCTCAGTGGTCGGCGATGTGTTCAATCGCATCCAGACAATTCAAAGAGCAGCTTGCTGGGATGAGGGGTCACGCGGCGCCAACAGGCAAGAGAGCAAAGCCGAAAAAGCTCGCTTAGAACACCGGAAAATCGGTTCGACCGTTTAATTTGAATAACAGCAGTTAAGTTGTCAGTACCTACTGACGGGGTACATTGCCAACATCAAATCAAAACGTTGCCTGCAGACTGAGGACGTAATCTGGGACTACTATAAAGTATTGGTGTTCGATTCTATCGACAACGCCATTGGCGATATTGCCGTCGTAGATGGTTCTGTCAAACGTGCGCCCGTCGCGATTCAGATTATGCGCTGCCTGGAAACGCATCTTTACATTTTCGGTGAAGTTATATTCGGCAAAAACATGGTTGAGGTGGGTTTGGAGTTTAGATAACTCATACAGGGACACATCCTGGCGTTCGCGATAGGTGCGTCGGTGCGCAACAATGCCATAGGCGAAATTCGTGTTTGTTACGTTATGGCGGTAATTCACCCGAAAATAGTGAGGGGTGGAATTCTTTGTCCTCCGCTTTTCGCCCGTGAACGGATCGGAGACCTCATTGTCATCATAAGTATAAGAAAATGTCAGCACCGCAGTTGGCACACCGATAAATCCAAACCGGGTAGTGAGATCGACATTGACGTTTAATCTCTGTGCCGAACCAATATTTCCTATTCCGGAGTCATCCGTCCCTATCAGAATCTTGTCAATGTGATCGGAGACGTCCTTGTAAAGAACCTCCAGCTCAAGCGAGCCTCCATCATCGGCAAAACGTCGTTCGTAGCCCAGGGTGTAGGTCCAGGTTGATTCTGGTTCCAGATTCGAATTGCCGAAATTGATGGTGTCATCGTTGACGTTGCGGCTGGCGACGAAGTCATTGAGATTCAGCTGGCTAACGGTGCGTTCTACTAATAGGCGAAACTGGTCAGACGGCGTCTGGTCATAGCGGAGCTCAAGAC
>CAVOEZ010000812.1:0-2517 GCA_963694355.1 Latescibacteria bacterium UBA2968
TTTACAACCCCAGAATTCCCCGTGCCTCTACCGCAGTCGCTGGTCGAGTTCCGTGCTCAGCACAGATCTCAGCAGCAAGCGCTACCAATTGCGCGTTGTTCTTCGCAAGATGCTTCTTGTCGTAGCGCACATTGTCCTCGAGACCGGTTCTCATATGGCCCCCGAGTTCAGCACACCACTTGTTCACCACCCTCTGATTCCTTCCGATTCCGGCCGCGACCCACGTTGCGTCCGGGGCCAACCGCCCCAACTCTTCCACCATAAAAACCAGCGCTTCCCTTCTTGCGGGCAACGCGTTCTTGATTCCCATAACGAATTGTACGTGAAGAGGCGTTTTCAGAAGCTCCTGTTCAGCCATTTCAAGCGCGACATACAGCATTGACAGGTCAAAAACTTCAATTTCAGGCTTGATGTTGATTTCCAGCATCCGTGATGCAAGGTCACGAATAAACTCAGGCGGATTCGTGTAAATGATGTTTGGAAAGTTCACCGTACCCGTTGTCAGAGAGGCCATATCCGGTCTCAAGTGGAGCGCTGAAGCTCGCTGGGCTGGATCCCGTCCCCTTCCGCCCGTGGAAAACTGGATGATGATCCCCGGGCAAAATTTCTTCACGCCTTCCTGCACCAGGGCAAATTTCACAGGGTCCGAGGAGGGCGATTCGTCTTCTTCCCGCACGTGGATGTGGACGAGAGAGGCGCCCGCTTCAAATGCCTCCTGTGTCGACTCGATCTGCTCGGTGGGTGTGATCGGGAGCGAAGGATTATGCGCTTTCTTCGGCACTGATCCTGTGATCGCACAGGTAATGATCGTCGGAGTCAAAATGATATCCTGCAAAAGAAGCCTTCGTGGTCAGAAACGAAGGCAATTACCGGTCCGGGCTTCCGGAATTCAGGAATCAACCCTCTACGTGATCTCTAACCTGATCCGGGAAGTGTTTGATGAGGCTCTCGACCACGAGCGGGGCCGCAAGCCCCAATCCACAGGCACTTACTGCTTTCATCGTGTCTCCGATATCGTCCGCTTCGCTCTGCCAGTCTGCAAGACGCTTCGGCCCGGCCTCGCCCGCGAGCCGTTCCGTGAGTCGGTGCGTTCCGATGCGGCAGGGAAAACATTTTCCGCAGGATTCTTCGGCAAAAAAGGCCATTGCGCCGTGTGCGACTTCGACCATATTTCTGCTGTCATCGAAAACGATGATCCCTGCGGCGCCCAGAAAGGAGCCTTTGCTTCTAAGCGAAGGCTCATCCAATGTGGCTTCGAGATCCTCGCCGCCGAGGAATCCACCGGAGAGTCCTGCCATCGTGGCCGCCTGGATCGATCGCCCCTTCGGAGGGCCACCTGCCCACGTGTGCAGTAGTGTTTTTAGCGGCAGCCCGATTGGCACCTCGTAGTTCCCGGGTCGTTCGATATCGCCGGAGAGACTGATTACTTTGGTTCCAGGATGTCCATTCAGGCCCAGCCCTTGATACCAATCCGCGCCCTTCCTTATGATCTGCGGAGTCGAAACGAGCGTTTCGACGTTATTGACAACGGTCGGCAGGTCTTCAAATCCGTGTGTCACCGGGTAAGGCGGGCGATTCCTTGGGAAAGGGTGTTTGCCCTCCAAACTGTTCAGCAGGGATCCTTCTTCCCCACAAACGTAAGCACCAGCGCCTCGACGGATGTAGATCTTGAATCCGTGCCCCGATCCAAAGCAGTTCACCCCGAGGATTCCGGCTGCCTCTGCTTCCGAAATCGCCTCTTCCAGTATTCCCAGGGTCTCTGGATATTCGTATCTCAGATACATGAATCCTCTGGAAGCCCCTGTAGCATAAGCAGCTAACGCCATCCCTTCAAGTACTGCGTGGGGGTCGTAATCCATAACTGCCCGGTCCTTGAAACAGCCGGGCTCACCCTCGTCCGCGTTACAGACGATCGTCTTGGGATCTCCCGAAGCATCCTTGACGGCTTTCCATTTCACACCTGTGGGGAACCCCGCACCTCCGCGTCCGGCCAGTTTGCTTTCCTTGATCACCTCGATAACCGAATCCTGCCCCATTTTACCGATGGCCATTTCCAGAGCATCGTACCCGCCTGTGGATCGATACCCGGCCAGCGTTGCTCGTCCCGCAGCCCTAATGTGCCGAAACACGCACTCCTCGGCCGCGCCTGGATTGGGGACAGGAAGCAGAGATGGAATGGCCTGAAGATCTGCCGGATCCTGACCAATAAGCACTTCGTGATCCCTGAGGACCGGGATCGGCTGATCACAGCGTCCAGCACAGGGCATCGAAATTCCGCCCAACGCGTTCTGAAGTTCATTCCCTCCCCGCAGACAACAAACGGGCCCTGTACAAACCCGTGACTCGCTCAAGCCACCAGGTTTTCTTGAGAAATGATGATAAAAGGTTACGGTTCCGAACAAATCCGCAACTGGAATTCGAAGGGCCTTTGCCACCCCTCGAATCGCCACATCCGAGATATAACCATCGCGATCGTGGAATGCGTGCAGCAGAGGAAGCAAAGGGGCAGGTTCACCC
>CAVOEZ010000813.1:0-2517 GCA_963694355.1 Latescibacteria bacterium UBA2968
AGATCGCCTCCTTGATCTCCTCCCCGCGATATCCGATCACAATAACGAATTCCGTGATGCCTGCCCGCCTGGCAGCCAGAATCGTTCGCTTGAGGAGTCCTACGCCGGCCACTTTCACAAGTGGTTTCGGCAGGTTTCCTCCGCTCCCGTTCAACCGGCTGCCCATCCCAGCAGCAATGATCACTGCCTGCTTCACCATAACCATCCTCCCGAACTACTGCAATACGGATTGACCTGTGGCCGTGCGTAACCCGACCCAGGCCTTGTTGAATTCAAAAACTGCGTAGTAGTATTTTGCCCTGATAATACCGTACTCTTTTACCGAGTCGATCAATTGTCCAGCCTCTTCCAGACCCGCGTTGAATCCGTCTCTGGCAGAAACGAACCACCGTCTGGTCGCCCGCCGTGCCGTTTTAGCCGCCGCCACATTCGCCTCGGCTTCCCGGAGCGTCCTGTAGAGGCGTTCAATTTCCAGTTCGGCGCCTTTTCTTGCAAGGCTGCCCAAATATGCAAGTTTTCTGCTTTCCAGTCGGGCCTTCTTGACCTTGGCGGAATTTCCAGCAAAGGAGAGTGACTGCTTAAACCCTACAACCGCCCCGAGCTGCGTAAAATTGAAATCGTCCTTCAAAAAGGGATTGTCCTGGTCGTCACGGTTGGGAGCTCTGGAAAACTTGAATGCTCCCCCTAAAAAAATCTGTGGAAAAAGGTCGCTTCTGGCCGCCTGCGTCTGCGCCTGCCGGATGCCGGCACCCGCGTTCAGCTGTCTAAGATCCGCTCGGCTCCCAGCCATCTGAGTATAAGTATCGAGCGTGTGAATGTCTACTTCAAGAGGTTTCAGCCGGTCTTCCGCCAGCACAACCGGGTCGTCTGCAGACAGGCCCATTAAGATTCTCAGTGCCGAAATTGCCAGTGCACGGCCCTTCTTTACCTTGTTGGCATTCTCTTCAACGTCATAAATGAATCGAACCACGCGATAAAGATCCGTATAGGTATACTCCCCGGTGTCTTCTTCGAGTTTCTCGTCTATAGACTTGCGGGCCCTCTGGATTTCTGTCCTGGACTCTTCAGCAAGATCCGAAAGCTCATTTGCGAGCAGCAACAAGTAATACGCCTTCGAAACCTCCAGTTCCAACTCGTGTCTGGATTTGTCCAATCCGGCCTGGCGTGCCCTGATTCCTGCCGATGCAGCATTTTGTGCCGCCGAGAGTTTACCAAATGTGTAAAGCGGCTGAATCAAGGACACTTCCGCGCGGGTGAATACACTGAGATTGTCCCAGCTGCTTTCTCCGGTAAGGGCGTCACCCCTGGCCTCGGGAGAGGGTCCAATGATCCAGGACAGATTGAATTTCGGCAGGAACCTTGCCGCTCTTGCCTGGCCCAACTGCACCTCGGCAATCTCGATGTCTGCTTCGGCCGCCTGAATCGAAGGGCTTATTTCCAGAGCACGATTGACACAGGTGGCCAAATCATATCCCGTGTCCTCCCCCTGCACAGAAGCCGGGAAGATCCAAACCAGGGCCAAACCGATCAGAAACAGGCTGGTCCGCCACAGGTGTGAAATTCTGACACACTTGTTGATAATTTGCAACAGTTGTCCGTCTCCTCCTCCAGGACCTCCGTCACCACCAAGGTTTCCAATAAATGCGTAAATATTTGTAAGCATTACATATACAATCATCAGTTCTCGCATATCCTGTGCCTAAGAGCTATTACTTAAGCGAATAATGTGCCATTTTTCTATCCGAAAAAGCGCACACTCTGGTGTGTGCCAATGGACGTCTCGACATGGCTTGCGGAGGCAATTAAAACCTTTTGAATCCTGCGGGCCACTTGGGAAGCGTCATGATGTTCGGCCACCCAGGCTCTCGCGGCCCGGCCCATCCTCTCCCTGCAAGATTTGGAATTCAGCAGCAGAAGGATCTTCTCCGCCAGATCGGAGGCGTCACCTGCCCTGGCCAGCAAGCCGGTTGAACCGTCGATGACCAGTTCCGGAATACCACCTGTGTCAGATCCAACCACGGGAACGCCAAGGGCAAGCGACTCGATAACCGAACGCGGGCACGGGTCGGGTTTGATCGACGGCACAACCACCAGATCAACCTCCCTCAGAACCGGTCGTACATCTTTCTGAAAACCGGTGAACACAACCAGCTCCGACAATTGGCGATGCCTGACGTCATCCCTGTAGATCTGCAGCAAATCTTCAGAGGGGTTTTTTGCATTTTCACCCATAATCACGAAATTCGGCCGCTGTCCTGCCGCAAGGATCAATTCCGCCGCATCCAGGAGCCGGTCAATGCCCTTCCATCTCACGATCCGTCCCATAAACCCAATCGTAGGAGCGGCATCCGTTCCCACTCCCGAAGCATTGCGTAACGCGCCATTGCCCTGCACGCGTGAAAAGTGATCCAGATCCACACCATTGTGGATGACCACTACCTTCTCTGAATGGCCCGGGTAGTTTGCAGCCGCCGCACGGGAAACCGCAATCACCTTTCGAACAACAGACAACCGGGC
>CAVOEZ010000814.1:0-2512 GCA_963694355.1 Latescibacteria bacterium UBA2968
GAGTAGGGGATGAAGAGCGGTGCGTGCGATCCGAATAGGAGTTTCTCTGTGAGCCCTTCCTCTACGAGGACCTTGATCGCGTCCAGGCCGTCGCACTGGGAGACGTCGGCGTAGAGATTCGGCGAGGCGAGCAGGCGATCCTTGAGGCCGCGGAGTTCACCCGTGCGAGCACCTCCGATGATGACGGTGAGAGCCGGGTGGCGCTCCGCTGTGTTCGCGATTTCGGCTGCGGGGATATCTGGCACCTGCGCGAGCTGGTGCTGCCTCCGGGGATCTTCGAGACGCGTCTGAATGATGACCGCGAGATTTTCGGCGACAAGGGCTTCGAGCAATTCGTCGGCCGCTTCCAGTGCATAAGGAGAATAGGCCGGGAGCAGGCGTACGAGTTTTACACGGAGCTCCCTGGTGGCTCGCTCGAGTTCCTTTTTCCAGGTGGCGACCGTGGGGTCCAGAACCGGAACCGGATAGACGTCGGGAAATGTGCCGGCCGTGCGGTAGAGGGCTTCGTTGAATCGGTGCGGATTTCGGCACCAGGCGGCTTCCAGGGGTGACACGCAGATGCGGTCTACGCCGTATTCGTGGAGCGAGGCGCGGACCGAGTTGAGATCGCCTGTCACGGGGTGAGACGGCCAGTGACCGGTGAAGGCGTTCAGGTCGATGATCATTCCAATCTCCTAATTGATAGTGCCAGAGAGTTGCTCAAATAGAATTCAGATTAGATCGTGTCCACGCCCGCCCACTCCGGGAGCAGTCGGGCGGTGTTGTTCCAGAGGATGTCGCGCTTGACGTTGTCGGGCAGCGTGGTGCCGAGGGTTTTGCCCAACTGAACGCCGAAGTGACGAATGGGCGCATCGGAGCCGTAGACCACGCGATTCGGGCCCAAAGCCGCGACAGCCGTTTCCGTGATGCCGCTGTCGGGATCGCCCCCGGAGGTGTCCAGATACAGGTTGGGACAATGTGCGACGTCTTCGATTCCACGGAGCCCGCACCCATTCATATGCGCCATTATGATTTTGGCTTTGGGGTGACGCTGTGCGAGGTCTGCGACGTCCGCCGGAAAGGATTCGCCCACGAGATTGCCCGTGGTTTTGATCCAGGCGTGCTGGAGGACCGGGACATTGTATTCGACGGCTTTTTCAAGGATCGGGTCCAGGCCGGGATCGGTAGCTCTTCGTGCGACCCAGAGTTTGATGCCCACCATTTTCGCACCCTGGACGCACCGGTCGATTTCGGCTGCAGATTCGTCCGGATACATCGGGTTGACGTAGCAGAAGGGGAGGAAGACGTCCGGCTCGAGGTCTCGCATCGTGAGCGTGTAGTCGTTCGCCTCGATGCATTCGGCGACCGTTGGCTCTCTTGGACAGGTGGTGTGGAGAGAGAAGAGGCACATCTTTTCTACACCAGACCGACGGGCGGACTCGATGAGCAAGTTCGCGTCCTCTCTCGCGGAAGAAACTTTGGTGAGCCCGAAGCAGTCCAGGGGATGTACGTGGACATCCAGGGCCGGCCAGGCGGGTTTCAGTTTTTCTTTCAATTCTGCTGGTTTCATTTGTGTTCCCCGGGTGATTAAATTCCAATGATCCAGAGGCCGATCGGAAAGGCGATTTCCCTTGCTCGCCCTCGGCCCGACATATATAATTGATAAACGCAATGAATTACCAGGATATTATCGACCGACACCGCTGGAGTTTGCTTTGACATCCGGTCAAGTGATCGGTCAAACGGCACGATTTTTTGATAGCATTCTGAAAGAACGGCAATCTCGTGAAAGCACTCATCATCGCTGCAGGGTACGCCACCCGACTGTATCCGCTGACCAAAGACAGGCCCAAACACCTGCTCGAAGTGGGCGGCAGGCCGATTCTGGATTATATGATCGACCAGATCAAAACGATCAAAGAAGTCGATGAGGTTTACCTGGTTACAAATCACCGGTTTTTTGGTCACTTTCAAGACTGGGCCAACAACCGGATGGCTGAATCAAGGGATGCCAATCGTGCCCACACAGGTGTTCGGGTGGAGATTATCGATGACGGGACGATTTCCAATGAAGATCGGTTGGGAGCGGTCGGCGATGTCCAGTTCTCCATTGATCAGCGAGAGATTGACCAAGATCTCCTCGTTTGTGGTGCCGATAATATTCTCCGGTTTCCGCTCTCCGCTTTCGCGGACAAGTTCAAGTCGAACCCGGCGGCTCACATTTGTGTCAGGAAAATAGAGGATCCGGAGGATCGGAAGCGGCGGGGCATCGCTGTGCTGGGGGAAGACGACCGGGTGATCGACTTTAAGGAGAAGCCCGAAGCGCCGGCCTCTCACTGGGGCGCACCCCCCTTGTATATCTATCCTCGGGATCTCCTCGGGCGCGTGTCCGAATATCTACAGGGAGGCGGCACGGCCGATGCACCAGGTCATTTTGTGGAGTGGTTGTGCAAGGTGGAGCCGGTTTTCGCCTACCGGATAGAGGGCTCTGTTCTGGATCTTGGTAATCCGGAGTCACTGGCAGCGGCAAGGG
>CAVOEZ010000815.1:0-2507 GCA_963694355.1 Latescibacteria bacterium UBA2968
CAGACGAAATCTTATCCATGTGATCGGAATGCGGGAGGTTCACCCGGTACTGGAGAGTTATCGAAAGCGCCGCGCTTCCTGACAGCCGCCTCGCCGCCGAATGTTTCGATGAGTGCCTGTTGATCGGCCCGAGCTTTGGCATCGGTTTGCTGAGGATCGAGGAGTGCGCCAAGTGTGCTTTGAAATTCCTGGAGCACACTTTGTTGACTCGGATCGTCCGCAAGATCGTGGCATTCCTGCGGGTCGTCCAAAAGATTGAAGAGCTGAGGCCTTTGACCTACATAGTGAACATATTTGAGTGTGCGATTTCTTAGCATGTAGATGGCGGTTTGAGATCCCACTGCGTGGTACTCGCTGAACACAGTTCTGTCCCTGTCGGGCGATGTTGCGATTCCCCAGAGAGGATCCCCGGGGAGTGTGAGATCATCCGGATGGGTTGAACCTCCGAGACAATCCAGAACTGTAGGGAAGCAGTCTACGAGAGAAACAGGTGTATTGCACACGTTTCCCACCGGGACATCGGGTCCGGCCAGGATCATTGGCACGGCGGCGGCTTCCTCGTACATAGTGAATTTTCCGAAAAGGCCCCTTGCACCCAATGATTCGCCATGATCAGATGTGTACATCACTCTGGTGGTATCCTCCAAACCGGAGACGGAAAGTGCATCGAGCACGCGTCCGATCTGCTTGTCCAGATGGGTGCAAACTCCATAGTAGGCGGCGGTGAGACGTCGAATTACTGATTCGTCGAAAGGTTTGTCGAAATGGAAAAAACGTCTGAAGTATTCAAGAGCGGAGTGATCCGGCCAATCGTCCTGCTGCCATTGAGAAGGTAGTGGAAGTTCCTCGGGCGGATACAGGTCAAAGAGCTCCGCCGGAGATATGTATGGCGGATGGGGGCAGACCAATGAAAGAAACAGGCACCAGGGCTTTTCGTCGTTGCTGTGATTTGCAAGCCACTGAACTGCGTTGTCTGCGTTCAGCACGTCATACTCGAGATATGTCGAGTCTCCTGGACCGGCATTGTCGATTCCGACTCGTTTGTCGCGAAATGGGGGATTCTGACGGATGCACCCCAGAATATCTCCAACACCATCCACCACATGGAGCGGGTCGACCTCCTCGGTAAAACCGTTGTCGTCATCCGGTCCACGGAAGTGAAGCTTCCCGATCGAATCGCAACGAAAGCTCTGCTCGTTGAGACGGTGACCCCAACTGGGAACAGTTCCGTTGTAAGGAAACGCGTTGTCCCAGTTACCAATTTGATGAACGTACTGCCCGGTGGCCAGTGAGGCACGGGCAGGGACACAGATTGGACAGTTGGTATAGGCACTGGAAAAGCGGGTTCCCCGGTGGGCGAGACGATCGATATTCGGCGTCTGAATAACTGGATGGCCGTAGCAACCGGTTATGTCGCGCGTGTGCTGGTCGGATATGATGAAAAGCAGGTTGGCCGGTTTCACTTTCGTATTCCTCCTGATTACGAGTTGCGCGGAGACCGAAAAATTCCCGGATGACGGTTTCTTCGCACATCAATGGTTCAATATAGGAGGTTCCCGAGAGACATACAATCAGTGTGTTCTGTCCGATTCGACAAATTTGTATGTGGAGGCCAGATTTGCGGGCAGCGGATGGGATGTCCAGACAATTGGCAACACAAAAAGGGCCTCCGATCACTCGGGAAGCCCTCTTTGTATTCTGAAGACTAGCGCGGCTCGACCCATCGGTGATTCAGGCTATTGACCGGGCGCTTTCGAAGCGGCAAACGCGGCTGAAAAAGGCTGAATAGCGTCGTTGAAATAGCTGATTTCCATCAGTCCACTGAAGTCAGGTCCATTTATCTCGAGTGCAATGAGCAGTACGGTGCTGCTTGGTGCACTTTCCTGCTGCAGGGCTTCCGGTTGGGTTTCCAGTTCTGCATTGTGGGCCTCGAATTTCTGGATGGGCTCCCAGGCCGATACAAGGTCTTTCAGATTTCGACTGAAGACCTCGGTCATTGTATCCCGCTGCTCTTTTGTGAATGCACCATCGGGTTTCTGTCCAAGGGCCTTTCCGATCAGGGCATGCGAAACCGGGTTGGAATAGGAAATGATCACCCGTTCGGACATTCCCTCGAGGTCAAAGGTGTAAGACAGGCAAGGATTCTTCAATGACATGATGAATTCAGCCAGTGTGGTCTGATCGACAAACGCAATTTCGGAATCGATTACCACGCCCATGGCATCTGTGAAGTCCTTGTGTATCGCCTCGGCGAATCCGGCGTGCAAGTTCTCGATCTTTCGGATGATGTTCTTCTCGAGGATCATCTCGGACCTCCTTCTGATTTTTTCGGATGAGAAGCGACTTTGAAAGGTGCCTTTACCCCATTGGAGCGAGGTATTCAAAATAGGTAACAAACTATTTCTCACCCTGTGGTCTCCCCATATCCGAATGATCAAGGATGCCGATACACGAGCAGACATCACTCACGCATGTTGATGAACTGGAGCGGGATTCCATACTCGCCT
>CAVOEZ010000816.1:0-2501 GCA_963694355.1 Latescibacteria bacterium UBA2968
TGTATTCCTCGACGACCGGGACGACCGATTTCGGGAAAATTTCGTAGAAATCCCACTGCATGCCGTCATCTTTGGCTTGTGGTTCGGCCTTGGGTTTCCCATCATCGGTTGCCAGGATGGCTGCAGAGGGTTTCAGGTAGCAGAGGGCAATCAGGAAAGTGATGAAGGCGCCGACCAGGAACCCTGTAACAAATGTTGCCAAAGAGAAGGTTCGCGCCCGCGCCGCGCCGGGTGGTGAGTCGCGGGGCGGTCTTTTTGGGGGACGTTTTTTCGCGAAGTCCTGAGTCATTAAAATTCGTGTAGAGAATATGCAGGGAGATTGTATGGAAACCGCTAAAAAGTATCTAGAGCGATTTCTTGATTGGAAGGGTTTATCGGCTTCCGATGCGCGCTAAAACATGTCTGTTGGATCTACGTCCACCGACCAGCGTACCTTTTTTGAGTCGGGCAAGGATTCCGTGGTCTGAATGATGTGGCGTACCTCCCGGTGCAGATCTGATCGGTTTGCCGAGATTACTATCAGCAGCTGGCGATACCGGCCTGCTTTCTTTTCCATGAGAGCGGGTATTGGTCCCAACAGGTTCACGGTGTTGCGCACCTGTACCTTCGCGATGATGGATTCAAGAAACGATCTGGCGGTAGTTGATGAGTTGGCCTCAGCCCTGATGATGGCATGGAATGTAAAAGGTGGTAAGCCAGCTTCCTTTCGTTCCTGGAGCAGACCAGAAGCGAATTCGAAATAACCATCCTGAACGAGTGTTTCCATCAGGGGATGTGTGGCAAAAGCCGTCTGGATAGTGACGGTGCCGGGTTTATCTGCCCGCCCCGAACGCCCGCCCACCTGCAGAATAATCTGGCCCAGTTTTTCCGTTGCCCTGAAATCCGCTGAGTAGAACCCAGAGTCTATGTCCAACATGGCCACCAGTGTTACGTTGGGGAAATGGTGTCCTTTTGCGAGGAGTTGGGTGCCTACCAGGATGGCTGATTCGCCAGTGTTGATCTCTGAAATGAACGATTCCATCGATCCTTTGCGTCTGGTGGAATCCCTATCGATGCGCAGGACCGGGAATTCGGGGAACATTGCGGTCAGTGTCTGTTCGATTCGCTGGGTGCCCAGGCCAAGTGGTGAGAGCTGGCTGCTACGGCAGGATTGGCAACGGGTGATGTTGTGGCTAATGGTGCCACAATGATGACAAACCAGCGTATTGGTATTCAGATGGTACGTCAGTTTTGCGTCGCACCGGCTGCAGTGTGCGATCCAGCTGCAATCGTTGCAGATCATGACCGGTGCGAAGCCTCGCCGGTTAATGAAGATCAGGACCTGCTCGTTGTTTGCGAGTCGCTCACCAATCTGGTGGCGCAATGCCCGGGTAAGCCCGTCTTTCTGCTCCAGGTGGCGAGTATCCAGGAGCTCGTAGCGTTCTGGTTCGATGCCGGGTGGGCGCGTCGCAAGTTCTAGTAGGTGATACTTACCGCTGTCCGCATTGTGCAGGCTCTCTAGCGAGGGCGTCGCTGAACCCAGAATGACAGGCAAACCTTCGAATCCGGCGCGCAGAACCGCGAGGTCGCGTGCTGAATATCGAAACCCATCCTGTTGCTTGTATGAAGCGTCATGTTCCTCGTCAACAATGATAGCCCCGGGAAACTTCAGTGGCGTGTAAATCGCAGATCGGGTACCCAGGATGATGCCTGCTGACCCCTCCCTGGCCTGGAGCCAGCCAAGAGCCCTTTGTTTGTCTGTGAGAGAAGAGTGGAGGATCGTGATGGGGACATCGAACCTGTCCTGGAATCTTGAAATAGTCTGGGGCGTCAGGCCTATTTCTGGTACCAGGATCAGCACCTGTTTGCCGGCCTTTAATATCGGCTCTATGACTCTCAGATAGACTTCTGTTTTTCCGCTGCCCGTCACGCCGTATAGAAGGAAGGGTTTGCCGTCGGTGCGGTTTTGAACTGCGTCTATTGCCGTTGCCTGTTCCTCTGTGACCGTGATTCCCGAGTGGTTAACCGAGCCTGAAGAGAAGGGCTCAAGGGGTGCCGGAACTTCCGCGTGCCATTGTGCCCAGTCTTTTCTTTCAATCGAGCGGATTGTTTGACTTGAGATATCCATGGCGCTTAGTTCTTCTCTTGTACGCCCGGATTGTTGCAATGCGCCCAGCAGTTTCCGTTGCGCGTGTGCTCGCCCCAGGGATTGTTGGTCAATCAGGCTTCCTGCGGGTGTCAGCATCAAATTTTGGCTGGGCTCCTGCGGGTCTGCGCCTTTTCGAAGGAGGGAGGGAAGTGCGGTCGCCAAGACTTCTCCGATTGGGTGGTGATAATAATCAGATGCCCAGCGGCATAACCTGAGAATTGGTTCTGTTAGGTTTCCTCCGGCGCCTAACACCTCAAGGACAGGTCTCACCTTTGCAATATCGATATCAGGCCGGCTGTTCACCTCAGTGACAACACCAATCAACTTCCTAGATCCAAAAGGTACTCGTACACGCGAACCAATAGTGACCCGC
>CAVOEZ010000817.1:0-2500 GCA_963694355.1 Latescibacteria bacterium UBA2968
TTCAGCAACTGGCTTTCCTTCAAGGAGTAAATAACGACGGGAGAATGCTGGTTGATCACTGCCACAGATACCACCGGGATATTTTTCGCGCGTGCCATTACTGTGGCAGAACCGCTGGAGACACCCAGAAGGTAGGTCCCGTTTCCGATCAGCCGGGCTGTGGTGGGCGCTCCTTTTCCCGCGAGTATTTCGACTTCCAGACCCTCTTCCGCGTAGAATCCCTTGCTTTGAGCTACAAGGAAGCCCGAATGCTCCATTTGAGTCTTCCAATCCAGGAGCAGCTGGATCTTTTGACCGGATTGTCGGGGAGTACACGAGATGAAGAGGACGAACAACGCGAAGATAAACTTTTTCGTCATTTGAATTCCCATCGGATTTGTTGGTTGGCCTAACGGCTTAATTGTTCAGGTGAACCACCCCAGCGTCTCAGAAACAACTTTTCCAGACCGTCTACGATCAGGAACAGGGACGTACCCATTCCTCCCAACACGACAAGTGCGGCAAACATCAGATCCGTCTCAAATTCCGCATTTGCCACTTGTGTCAAATGGCCCAGACCGGCACTGGCCCCTACAAATTCACCAACCACAGCACCGATAACACTCAGCGTCACACACATCTTGAGGGCTGCAAACAAGTAGGGGATCGCGTTCGGCAGGCGTACTTTCAAAAACACCTGCCGCTGATTTGCAGAAAGTGCCCGCATCAGGTCCAGGATCAATGGATCGACCGCCAGCAAGCCCCTTGTGGTGTTAACCACCACGGGGAAAAATGAAATCAGGCCAGCAATGATGATTTTTGGGAGGATACCAAATCCGAACCAGACCACAAAAACGGGGGCAAGCGCTTCCTTGGGAAAGGTTTGGGAAGAAATCACGAGTGGATACAGCGCCCTTTGTGCGGTCTGGGATCGGGCCATCAGTATGGCACAGGAGGTCCCACCAACGGCTCCCAGTACAAATCCCAACAGAGCCTCTTCCAGGGTGACTCCGGCGTGCTCAATCAATGTATACCGGGATGTATAGAGCCTGGACAGGATGCTCGAAGGTGGCGGAAGGATATAGTCGGCGATCTCCAACAGACCTACCAGGACTTCCCACGAGGCCAACAGGACAAGAAGAAAGCAGGCCGAGAAGAAGTATTCCCTGAAGATATGAACAATTACTCGGGGCAGGATCACAGGTTGAATATGATGATCTGAGCCTGAACCGCACCCGCTTGATTATGATATTCCGGATTCTCGTTCATGGCCAGGAAAAGTGGACCCTCGAAAGGAGAGAAGAAGTCATGGTATACACCAATGGGGATCATGGAATTGTCTGAACCCACCCGAGCGATCAGTGAACCCAGGTTTGTTCCGGGCAGCAGATATTCTTCGCCCCCGAGGCGATTTTGAATGCCGTCCGGGCCGCACCACAGGATTGTTGCAGGGCGCATTTCAGGGGACCAGAGCCCTTCTGCGGTAATAATCACCCGCTGATTTTTCTTAATCTGGAGATACATCTCCTGCCAAACTGCATTCGGACGAATTGTCTTGGAAATTGTTAATGGCATGCGTTTACTTTCAGGTGAAATCAGGCTGTTTTGTCGACCTAAAGGCTCATATTCACCGGGACATACAAAATAGATTGGAGGGATAACCGTGTCAAGCGGAAACCCGTAGATCTAATAATCCATTGACTCGGCTGTTTCAAGTGATTATTATAATTTCTCAATTGAGGAACAAACGCTGGTGGCGACCTACAAGAGGAAGATCCTTATGGAAGGCAATTCACGGTTCAGAAAAGCCAATATAGCATCGAACGGCAAAGCGATCAATACGGTAATCGGTCGCGGCTCGGTCTCGGAAGGGAAATTCAAGATCGAAACGGGAGTCCGTGTTGACGGAGTACTGCGAGGTGAACTGAATTCATCAGGAACTCTGATTGTCGGCGAGTCCGGTGTGATCGAGGCGGACGTAACCGTGAGAGATGCCCTGGTCAGCGGCAGAATAGTTGGTAACCTGGAGGCGCAGGAAAAGGTGCACCTTCAATCCCAATCCGCATTCATAGGGAAGATCAAGACCCGTGTACTGATCGTTGAGGAGGGTGCGGTATTCAAAGCCGAGTGCGATGCCGGTGGTGAAATACAGGTCTCAGATTCCCCACAGGAAACGACCCTCACTCCAGAAGTGGCCGACCAGCAGTCGGCATAGCGGCATATGGGTGGGTTCGACGCATTCCGTGCCTTGTAGCACGCCAGGAAGCTTGCGATCCCCAGGCTTCCTGGAACGGATGGGGAGCGCTTCGCTTCATCTTATATCAAGAATGAGTTTAAAAAGGCCGGTCTACTGGTTACAGAATAGTTGTTCACCTGTTCCAGTATCACCTGGCAGGCAGTAAGAGTTGTACTTTTACTGATCGCAGTTTCTATACCGATAGCTTCAGCTTTTAGACAGACAATCCCTGGAATGGCCATGGTCATTTCAGGGATTCCTTTTGTACTTGGTCTTTTGCTGGGG